>JACQHN010000275.1 GCA_016199015.1 Nitrospira defluvii | reverse complement strand
CCAAGGAATACCGCTCCTCCACCGTGCGACGTCCGGCCTGCCCCATCCGAATACGCAACTGAGGCTGCCGACAGAGCGATTCGAGGCTGTCATACCACTCCTGCTCGGTGGAGGCGAGAAACCCATTGTGCCCGTTCGTGATGATGTCCCTATTCACCCCGACCGGCGAAGCGACGGCCGGCACCCCCACGGCCATATACTGCAGCAGTTTTAGCCCGCACTTCCCTCGCGCCCATTCCGTATCCTCCAGCGGCATCACACCGATCGAGGCATCCTGCAAATCCGACACCTCCCGTTGCATAGCCCAGGGCCGAAAATCGACGTCCACTCCCGGCATCCGCGGAGGCTGCGAACAGACCACGCGAAGGTTCATGTGGAATCGTGATTGAAGCGCGCGAAGGGCCGGCGCCAGCACATCCAGATATTTCAGATTGTAGGCCAACCCCATCCACACAATCGTGATGGTGTCAGATGAGTGATCGGCCAAGACGGCAGAGCGTTGTCGGCCTGGAACAAATCGGTCGGTATCCACTACGGTCGGCACCACCCAGACCCGAGGCGAAAACTGTTTCGCATAGGAGGCCAGCTGTTCATTCCCGACGATAGTTCCCGTCGCCATCGAGAGCAACGCAGGCATTTTGTTCTCATGTCCGCGTGTCAGATAGATCGCATCGTCCATCTCAACCACCACTCGATATCGGCGCCACCGCAACAGTCGTTCAGCCAGGGGAGGCATGTAGGGGAATAGTTGCCCCTCTATCACGATCAAATCCCGCCGGCCGAGAGCAAGCAGCGTCCACAGTCGTTTCAGGAAGCGGGCGAGGACATAGGGAACTTTCAACAACGTTCGAAGCGCGGATGGCCGCACCGCAAGGATTTTGAAGTAGGTCGCATCGAACAGCGGATCAACCGTGCAGTCGATTCCCTCGGCGTGAAAATGAGGCAAGAATTGAAAGACGCGGTAGCGACTACTGGGACCGATGGTCGAGCTTTTTGAGAAATACGTGACCGTCATTGCACGTGTTTCCGCCCTGTTGCCTCACAATCGCAGCCGGCTGCGGATCCATCCTGAATGAGCAAATAGTACCGGAGTTCTCAAGCAAGGATAGGTTTTTCGCTGTTTTCACGCCTGGTGCAAGAGGAGGAACTGAAGGGGAGCCTTGCCAATCCAGGATGGACAGCGGCCAACGAGAGGCGTCACGATCCAGTGTCAGAGGAAATGTAGTGCTCCCCCGAGATCAAGCCACCGGGGCTGATGCCAGGGGATCCCTAAAGGAGCCACAAACACGTGGGCGGGTGCGCGCATCGCCCTACCTATCACGATCTCCAACAAACCCCAAATATTGGTCAATCGCAGTTTCCTTGCCTGCAGCAAGTCGCACAGCAAATTCATACGCCAGGTGATGTTGGTCATAGGTAAAAGGGACCTTGTTAGAATCAAACAACTCGCAGTTTTCACCCTGGCAGAAAGCATTTCGCTTGCTTAAGAAAAAATAGCCCGCTCCCTCCACATGCCCCTGTAAAGCCGATTCGATTTGAGGGTTACTGTCAATCCATTCTTTCATTGCGCCAGCGTTGTAGCCGTACTCGTTAAGCAATTCATACATGTCTCGCTTCAAGACCAAGTAGTCGCCAAGAACGATGACCTTTTGTATTTTGTTGATCCGCAGAAATTCCAGATAGTCGCCCAGATGATCGGGGGTATACCAAGCAAAAAGAATATTGATCACAATGTAGTCGAAACTTCTTAGATATTCAGGATCAAATCTCCTAATATTTAGGTCCTTGCACTTTGCTCTTTCCGGGTGGCTCGGCAGAGTGATTTTTTCGATGTCGTGGTGGGGTGGGCAGGCAGGCAATGCCGACATGGAAAAGTTATGCGTCGGATATATTCTCTCGAATGCGTTCAGTGCATCAGGCGCGTGACTATCGCCCAAGATGAGTGCATTCACACTGCCTTTGACCAAATCATCACACGCGGCCCATCCTTTATGCTGACATATTTTCTCCCTGACTTGGAATCTACGTTCCTTGCCTTTTTTGAAAGCCTCATTGGAAATATCGCCTGACGTCGCCCACGACCGCCAGGGCCACCCATCCTTCGCCCACATCGAAGCGGCTATATAGCTAATGGGAAGTGACAGCAGCGCACAACCTAACAAGAAATAGGCATTGGAGGTCTTGGCCCGCCTAAAGGGCTGCTCAATACAGTAAAACATACCTATTGCCGTCACAAACGAAGCGACCACCAGCAGGGATACCTCAATACTGGTGAATTCACCGCCACCGATATAATATTTATAAAACACCATGACTGGCCAATGAGCCAAATAGAGCGAGTAGCTGATTACGCCAATTCTCACAAGCAATTTATTGCTCAGTATCTTTCCTGCAAACTGTGCATCGCCGGCATAGATACAGAGCGCAGCTCCCAAGCAAGGCACCAATGCATTCACTCCAGGGAAAATAGTCTTGTCGCTATAGCCAATCACCGCACAGGCGATCAAAGCCAATCCTCCGAGAAACAAAAGGTCCAGAGAAAACTCACTCCTTCGCTGAATTCGCACCAACCAAACCAGAGTCGCCCCGATAGAAAACTCGTATATTCTAAATGGAGTCACAAAGAATACAGCGGCAGCCTGATCAGCAATCATCGTTTGCGCAAGTAAAAGGCTGACTAGTCCCACCACAATCACAAACACAGGCGCACGCAATTGTCTCGGCCCGAGCAGATAAAGCATAATTGGCCAAAGCAGGTAAAACTGTTCCTCAACCCCTAGTGACCATGTATGCAGTAACGGTTTGAGGGAGGACGCGGTGTCAAAGTAACCGCTCTCTGAATAGAAATAGAAATTCGACGCCGATAGAACAGCGTGAATCAACGAGGCGCCATACGCCTCCAGCAGCTGCGGAGAAAAAAGGCAGACCGCCATGATACTGGAACTAACTAGGGTAAAAAAGAAAGCCGGCAGTAGCCGCCTTGCTCGACGCAGGTAGAATCTTCCGAAATCGAGCCGGCCGTTGCCTTCAATCTCCTCAACCATCAATCGTGTTATGAGAAAACCACTGATCACAAAGAAGACATCGACACCTACATAACCGCCACTAAAGATCGTGAGCCCGGCATGGTAGAGAACTACGGACAACACAGCGACTGCACGTAGGCCATCGATATCAGGCCGATAGGCGGTGGTTACAGATGCCTGGTCTCGAATCGTCTGTACACGATTCTGCAACTCTGGCAACCTTTCGAATGTACACAAATCAGGCGTGACTAATCCCACCGTGCCTCGCTTCCTTGCCGTATCAGACACCCTAAATTGTACGCGTCTAAGAACAGTAGGCAAGGAAACTTGCAGTTCAGTTGGCCTGACTCAATTCGCTCTGACCGTGATGCTGAAGAAGTTTGCCAGCGGCACCTGCACAGAGGTCCGGTTCCCATACCGCTGGGACCGACGGAGCGGGTGGAGTATGGATTTTGTGCATGATGCCGTGACCCATGGACGGCCGTTTCGGATGCCGACGGTCGTCGATCGCTAGAGTCACCGCAGTCCGTTACTGGAGGTCGGATTTCGGATGTTGGGAGTGACGGTGCGTCATGCCCGCGATCATGTCCTTAGCGAAGGGCCGGACCACCCTCGATCACGTTGGATTACGGTACCTCTGCTCCGGTTGAGACCTATTTCAAAACGGGACAACGCCAGACTCGTCGTCTGTCAAATGGAGTCCTGAGTTATGCAGATGAAGAATCGTGAGGCAATAGGAATGCTCGGTCGTAGCTCTCACACGTTGAGGCCCCAATCCTCTCGATCTTTCGTCAGATTCACGTTGTAGTAGGGATCTCCCGCTCGGATTAACTCCCCCCAGATCTGCCGGACTCGTTCTTCGTCAGGTCGACAACGAGTGCCTTTCCTGGTCGCAGATTCATAGTGACAGAGCACGGCATCCGGAGCGTACACAATGCGATGCCCTTCGCGTCTGATACGAAGACATAAATCTACGTCGTTGTACTCTACCGGCAGAGTGGAATCGAAACCGTGAATCTGTCGAAACACTGGCCGAGAAACCAGCATACATGCGGCCGTCACGGCACTGCAGTTCCGCGTCAGATGGGCAAGTCCATGGTATCCCCATTCATGGTCGGGGGTGTGCCTGAACGCATGGCCGGCAACACCTCCAACCCCAAGAACGATACCTCCATGTTGGATCCTCCCGTTGGGATACAGAAGTTTGGCCCCAACCGCACCAATCCCGGGACGGGAGACCTGTTCCATCATGACCGTGAGCCAGTCTGGGGCCATGACCTCCGTATCGTCATTGAGGAAGAGGAGATAGTCCCCCTTTGCCTCACTCGCGCCATAGTTATTGATAGTTGAAAAATTGAACGGCCCAGGGCAGGGCAATACGCGCCATTTCTTTGCGGTCCCGCCCAAATACCTTCTGGCATCCTCAGACACACTCCCATTGTCGAGGATGACGATTTCATAGGGCGCATAGGTCGTGCGTTCCTCAATACTGGTGATGCACCGGGACAGCAGGGACGTACGATCTCTCGTTGGAATGAGGATCGACACGAGCGGTCGTTGGTCTAGCCGATACCGTACACGGAAAATACCCGGACCGGTTTCTTCTACGTTGCCATCTATTCCTCTGCGACGAAGCGCCCGCTCAAGCGCCGGTTTCTCAGCAGATACATATTCTGCTGGCTTGGCCACATCGGCAATCTGCGCATCTGATCTTCCACGTGAATGGTACAGCACGCTAGAAAGATGGATGATGTTGTTGGTCTTTTCCGCCGCCCAAAGAAGACAATCATAGGGGGAAAGTTCGTGCCTCTGCTCACTTGCTTTGATGATTTCCAACAACAATGTTCGCCGAAATACGCTGGAGTATGAAAGGTAGTTCGTTGAAAGGAGAAGCTCGGGGCTCCACGATGGTTTGAAAAACGGTATCGGGCCAGTCCCATCCGGCAGGGACTGGTCCTCATCACAGTAGAAGAGATCGGTATCCATTCTCCCATTCAGCACGTGCACGACCGAGTTCAGCGCGTGACGAGCCAGCAGATCCCCACATTTAACGAACCAGACAAACTCTCCTGACGAGGCGGCCACTCCGTTGAGCAGGTGTTCATGGCGTCCCCCTTCAACCGCTACAACATGCAGAGCTTGCGTCCCTGCGGTGCCGAGAGCTTTAAACAGATTTCGGGTCGTCGAGGAATGCGATGGCCCACAGATTACAATCAGTTCCCACTTGAGATAGTGCTGCTGCGCAACCGACTCGATGGTTTCCCTAAGCAAGCTGGGTTGTACGCCAAGGACTGATACGATAATGCTGATCATGGGAGCGTGGGAGAGCTCCGCATGGTTTTTCTGTGCAGGAAGGGCGGATTCTCCACTGTGTTGTTCAAGCCAGATTTTATACTGCTGCTCAAGCGTCATCGAAGCTATCGGCCAACCGTGACTCCGCACACGCCAAAGCCGTGCCGCCAGGCCCTTCACTTTTCGCCCAAGGCTCCCCACGCCTTCATGTCTCAGGACGTGGGCGATCCTTTCGATCATCCATCGTACACGGCGTCCCAAGACTGGAGAGCTCGTATCCCGATCAAGAATCATGGACTCACTTCCACTCAGGCAATTCTATCTGGGCACGTTCGTAGTCTTCAGGTACGCCAATATCAATAAAATACCCGTCGACGAAGAACACTTGTGGCCGAAGGTTGCCTACCTCCCGGGCAAGAAAATCTTTCTCGAACGAGAACGTCTCCGGAAGATCAGAGCGCTCCAGTATGTCTCTATAGATCAGGTACACACCTGCATTAATGTGGCCACTCCCCACCTGCGCTCCTGATTCAAAAGAGATCACCAAGCCGGAACGAACATTGACCTTTCCATATCGGGAAGTATCGTCAAGATATTTGACAGCCATAGCCATAGGAGCTGTCCCCCGTTGGTGTTCCATGGCCATACGACGATAATCGACTTGCGCGAAGGTGTCTCCATTGACAACAAAGACCTGATGAGACGTCACCATCCTTAATGCCTGTTTGAGTGCACCGCCGGTCCCCAACGGTTCGGTTTCAGTCGAGTATTGAATAGCCAGCCCGCGATACTGTTCCTTGAAGTATTCTCTGATAGCCGCCGCCCCGTAACCGACGGCGACTGTGACCTTTAGAATGCCTTCGGCGATCAGATAGTCAAAGAGGTATTCCAGAAACGGTCGCAAGCGTATCGGCGCCAATGGTTTGGGCACTCCTGGCACGCGAGGTCTTAGTCTTTGCCCAAGTCCTCCAGCAAGGATTATGGCTTCCACGGGGGAACCTCTTGGGTGAGTGGTGTCTTTTCGTGAGTCAACGCTATGGCGATCAGGCCATGTTCGAAGCAAACGGATTTGGGCGAGCGCGGTTCAATAGTGAGGAGCAGTGGCTTACTTACGATATCGTCAACCGACACTAAGGATTGGTGTCGTGGCACCTGAGGAATCAACCGACTCGCCAGCCTTGCGTCCCATGCTTAGTGAACTGGCAATTGAACACGTCCGGCCCGATAGATCGGAGTGCTCGCACCACATCCATCTTGCGTGCCGGATCGACAATAAACATCATGTACCCGCCACCACCGGCTCCGGATACTTTGCCTGCCCGAGCGCCTGCTTTCTGGGCAAGTGTATAGATTTCGTCGATATGCGGATTTGAGATGAGGCTGGCAGTTTGCTTTTTCGATTGCCAGGACATTTCCATCGACCGGGCGAACCCCGCAAAGTCACCTTTTAGGACGCTCTCTTTCATGAGCACAGCTTCGTGTTTCAACTGCTGGAGTGCGGCAATGGGAGTCTTTTCTCGGCACTCCACATTCTGGCGTTGTTCCTCAATGATGACGGCAGAGGATCGAGACACGCCTGTATAGAACAACAGCAGCGACGCTTCCAGCTCGGATAGGATCCAATTCTTCACTCTGAGTGGATTCACAATCACACGATCTTTCGCGTAGAACTCAATGAAGTTAAAGCCTCCAAACGTCGCCGCGTACTGATCCTGCTTCCCGCCATGGAGGCCGACATCGTGGCGTTCAATCTCATACGCAAGGTGTGCAATGTCATACTCGCCCAATGGAAGGTTGAGAAGCTCCACAAACACCTTAATCATCGTCACAACAAGCGTGGAGGACGAACCCAGACCGGACCCTGCCGGAGCATCGCAATAGGTCGTCAGCGTCAATGGGAGCGGTACGCCTCCGTGAAACTCCTTCATGATGCGGTTATAGACGCCCTTGTGCAAATCCAGCACCCCATCGTGAGGCAAATAATGCGTCGCATCGGCCTCATAGTTGATATTTTGGTCCGCGGCGACAAACCTCACCTTGCTCGAACACTCTGTCTCAATTGTGGCATAGGCATACTTATCGATCGTTGCGTTCAAGACCACCCCGCCATAGAGATCGCAGAACGGAGGCACATCGGTTCCTCCTCCCGCGAGCCCCAATCGCAATGGCGCCCTCGCACGGACAATCACCCTATTTGCCTCCTCAAAGACCAGATGTAGGTTCTAGCAACCTGCCATCACTACAACCGAGAGCTCGTACCGGCGATTTGTGCATCTCATGCTCGCCTATTGACGCTCACAAGTCTTTGTCATTCTTGAATGGTGGCATGGTCTTGTTCGCTTGCTTAAGCGTGTCCGCATCATCAAGGTACTGATTCAGGTGAATCCGTATTTCCTGGTTCTCGACGGGAGTCTTCGTTGGAATTCGGCCACCTCGAGGTGCTTCATCGGGCACACGCTTTCGAACCACGACTTCGATACCACACTCCCCCACCGGAGACCTGGTCTGATCATACCTCGGTAACTTGTATCGATAGGTTGCCGTGAGAAGTTCGACTTTGACCACCTCTGCCTGACTTCCCAACTCCATAAGCAGCGGCAGCACATTCACCGATCTCCCGCTCCAGGACTTCTCTTTGTAGATGGTAAACGTCCATTTGTGATCTTGGTTATACGCACTGGGAAACACCCCTTGCTCGTACAAGTCTTCATCGGGAACCAGGAAGACAAGATAACCACCTGGTCTCACAACTCGAAACCAATTCTTCAAACCCTGCCGGGGGTCCACAAGATGCTCCAGACAATGGCTGCTATGGACGAAGTCATAACGCTCATCAGCAATGTCTGATAGGAACTGTGCATCACCGTCCTCGCGGTCCCATGTTTGGACGTGCTCGATCCTCGAAAACAATTCAGCATAGAGCGCTAACGGATCTGGCTTGCCACCGATATCGAGCCCCTTGCCGACAAAATATCGGTTACTGAAATTGGGATCGCTCAGCCGTCGCGCAATAGACTTACTGCATTCTTTCATACACACCCACCTGCTGAATGACGCATGAGGAACCTTGTCCCACCTTTATGATTCAGCCGGCCAAGCCTGCGGGCCGAAGACAGAACGTCGGCGTGAAATGACGATATACCTGCATGTTCAGCGTAGAATTATTTCGCATACTGGCAATGAGATGCGTTGGCTTGACCTTGCCTGCCGCCAGGAGCTCTTCGTCGAGTTGCGCGATTCGGTCAATGAACTGCCTATCAGCGTCGGCCTGCACGTCAAAATTGTGGCCAAACGCCCGATCGATAAAAATATCAATGATATTTCCGTATGCCAGAAATAGTTCGAACCTAAAAGTGTCCGTGAGGAGAGGCAAAATATCCTGCGCCCGAATTCCCTCAAACCCGCCGACTGAGCAATCCCAGTTTTCATACATACGCTCAGATCGATTGAGCAAGTGGTTGTATTTATACCGATCCGGCAGCGTCCTCCAGATCTCGTGAATAACCTCTAGCGCTTCAGGCCATCGCATATGACCATTTCGCCCTATGACATCGGAGACGACGAACACTCCAGCCTCGCCAATGGCGAGACGAATTTTTTCGAAGAGCACTTCCAGGTCTTGAAAGTGATGCAATGACTGATTCGCAATAACAACCGCGTACTCATTGTCACAATGCCAGATCTTTACATCCGACTCCACAAACCTGAGATAGGGAAGCACCTGCTTCGAAGACGCACGATCCCTCCCGCGCAGAAGCATGTGCGGATTCACCTCGATACAATCCAATCGAAAATTCGTGATACCGCTTGCCACGAGTTGCTCCGCCATCGCAATTTCCGCCTCGCAGTTTCCTGTGCCAAGGCTTGCCACATGGCACATATTGCCGTGGTGGGACTTGCACGCATCCGCGACATATCTGACAAATAGCTCCGTGACACCAGGAATATCGAGCGCCTGAAATTTCGGCAACAGAAATTTCTGCGACCAGTAGTGAAAGATATCGGGGAGATCATGCACATTCCTGACGTTCTTAAAGCTGGCGATCTCCCGTTCCAATCGGTCGGCATATTCTAGGCCACTGTGCCCGAAACTCTCACGGGGGTCCGCCATAGACGTGGCACGATGCGCTGAAGCAGTGGCACTGGTCTGACCATATCGTCGCCACATTCGATCCATCAGAGCGGCCCCGCCCTCAATCCGCCAAATACGCAATGCTCGTTGTAGCAGACCCGCGTCAAACATGGCTTTCAGGACACTGAATTCAAACTTTGCGATATAGGAAAACAGACGTCTCAATGGGCACGGCAGCAGACACTTCAAATGAGGGCTGTGAAGCCCTGGCAATGGGAGGTTCTATATTCCTACCTTGGCCCCGGGTGATTGAGCCCTGCCCTAAACACGAACTGTGGGGAAATTTGCTCTGAATTTAGACCGTCCCGACGAATAAGCATGCTCTCCACAACCTCTGTGGCACCTAGGCAGCTGGAAACAGTCGCATCATCAAACACGAGATACCCTCCCAAAGCCATGTGCGCCTTCACAATCTCATAGGAGTACGCCACTGAGGAGAAAATGTCGCAATCGATGTGTGCGAGGACGATGTTTTTCGTACGACCCAAGACACCTGGGGCTGTGTCCTGAAACAGCCCTTGCACGAATTCTAAATTGTCCAACCCGTTCGCATCTGCGAACTGACGCAATTCAGTCAGATCGACCTCTCCAAAATCGCCCTGCTGATGCGCATCAATATCTGAATTCGTTGCGGGCATACCCGCGAATGTATCGAGCGAATACACCCTCGTGCCAGGATATAACTGGGCAACAATATGGGCTAAGAAAATAGCGTTTCCACCTCGATATGACCCGAATTCGATGATATCACCCGCGCCAGCCTGATCAAGAAAGAACCTGAGGATGAGGAAGAGGTTAATGCGATTATCTTCTGATACGACTGTCCGCCCACTCGACAAGGCCAAGGCTTTCTTGTAGAGGGGATCCTTGCGGACCTGCTCTCTCAGATCACCAAACTGAATACCCCATCCCCGAACGTACCCATCATAGATGCTCCGCCCATTTCTCAAATCATGAGAGATGTTGTCTAAAACTGGAAGGTAGTTCTTCATGCCATACCCGACATTGACGAAAAGAATCTGCGCATGGATCTCATGTGATTCAACAACGGAATAAGAACGGTGTTTCTATGAGCTTCCCTCTGTTTTCCGTCTTCCACCGGGCGGGTTTCATGCTACCAGGTTTTCCTCGTGTTGAGCCAGACGCCACTCATCCAGGAACTGCATCGGTGACTGGTAGCCCAGCGTCGAGTGCCGTCGCGTCCGGTTGTAGAACACCTCAATGTATTCGACGCTCGCCGCCGTCATCGCTGCGCGTGTGTCATAGCGAATTCCATGGACGCGCTCGTTCTTGAAGCTATTGAACCAGCTCTCCGTCGGCGCGTTATCCCAGCAGTTCCCCTTGCGACTCATGGCGCAGATCATGCCGTATTCCCTCAGTTTGTGCGGGAAGGGTTGACTGGCGTATTGGCTGCCTCGATCCGAGTGATGCATCAGTCCCACGGCCGGTTTCCGCCGGAACCACGCCATCGTCAGCGCGTCCGTCACGATGTCCGCCGTCAGGCAGGGTTTCAGTGACCAGCCCACCACCTCGCGGGTGAACAGGTCGAGCACGATCGCCAGATAGAGCCAGCCTTCATCCGTCCACAGATAGGTGATGTCCGATGTCCACGTCTGATTCGGGGCGGATGGCGTGAAGTCCCGATTCAGTAAGTTCGCGGCCACCGGCAGGTGGTGCTTCGAGTCCGTCGTGACTGGGTATCGCCGCTTGTGGCGCGCACGGATACCGTGCTCCCGCATCAGCCGCTCAACCCGTTCCTTGCTGGCCGGGCCCCCGCGTCCTCGCAACTCCCTGACCATTCTCGGGCTGCCGTAGGCGCCCTTGAGGGCTGCGTGAATGGCGCGGATCAGCGCCCGCCTCGGTGCATCTGTCAGCCGCGTACGATCCGGCGTGCCGCCACGGGTCCATGCGCGATAGCCGCTTTCGCTCACCGCCAGGACCCGACACATCTCGGCCAAGGTGTAGACCTTGCGCTGCCCCTCGATCCAGGCGTACCTCACAGGGTGTCCCTTGCAACGTACGCCGTCGCTTTTTTCGGATTTCGTTCTCTCGCTTCAGTCGCACATTCTCGGCGCGCAGTCGTGAAAATTCCATCTGCTCCGGCGTGACCACCTTGGCGCCAACACCGTTGAGGGTGCCTGCCGCGGCCGCCTTGACCCAGTTCCGTAACGTTTGTTCGACCAGCCCCAACTCCTTGGCCGCCGCTCCGGCTGTCAGCCCGTCTTTGACTCGCGTGACGGCCAATTTCTTAAACTCGGAGGTGTATTGCTGCTTCGGTATCTTCATCGTCTCCCCTTTCATGGGGACTGCGATTATACGTCACCCGTGGAAGACGAAATTTCGGGGGGAGCTCAATGTGCTATCTACACCGGACGCAAGTTGAGATTGCGCTCGCCGCTCCATTTGCCTACAATGGCTTCCCCATTCGGCCATGTCCAGCACGAATACACGAAGCCAGCGGCCGCAGCCGCGTAGTCCCTACCACCCGTTCTATTGGCCTACCTGGGTCGGTTTCGGATTGTTTCGCCTCCTCTCGTTGCTTCCCTACCGTTGGCAGCTCGCCCTCGGCCGACAATGTGGGCGCTTGTTACATGGTCTACTCACCCGGCGGCGCGATATTGTCCGAGTGAATTTGGAGTTATGTTTTCCTCACCAGGCTGTCGCCGAGCGCAATCGGGTTGCCCTACGCTGCTTCGAGTCCATGGGAATGGGTATGTTGGAGATCGGACTCGCGTGGTGGGCGAAGGATCCTCGCACCCATTGTGAGTGTACGATCAAAGGATTGGAGCATATCCGAGAGGCGCTGCAACAGGGACGGGGAGTTTTGCTCTGTGGGGCACATTTGCATACGGCGGAACTTGCCGGACGTCTTTTGGCGCTGGAGCAACCGATCGCGATCGTGTACCGGCCGCAAAACGATGTCGTGGCGGAAACGGTCGCGAACGGATGCCGTAGCCGCTACTACTCGGACCTCATTCAGCACCGCGATATGAGGGGCGTCCTTCGAGCATTGGCCAAGAACCGGGTGGTGTGGTATGCCCCCGATATCGATGCGGGATCAAAGCGTAGTGTGTTCGCTCCGTTTTTCGGGGTACCGGCGGCGTCACTCACGGCCACGTCCCGATTGGCAAAAGTAAGTGGAGCGCCGGTGGTGCCTTGTTTTTACTATCGAAGGGCTGATGGAAGCGGCTATGACATCGAAGTGGGGCCGGCGCTCGATCAGTTCCCATCCGGCGAAGTGTTAGAGGATACCGTGCGCATCAACCGCCTGATCGAGGGCGCCGTCCGTCGAGTGCCGGAGCAATATTTTTGGCAGCATCGCCGCTTCAAGAGCCGTCCGCCGGGAGAGCCGCCGGTCTATCGGCGGTAGTAGGTCCGCCTTCGCGACGGAGTCGATGATCGTTCGGTTCAGGATCTCGCAGGATCTTGAAGGGTGCCCAGCCTGTGAAATGATGAGAAGTATTCGGCGGCGGCGGCTTCTTACGCTATACTGCTCCTAGCTGGACGCAGGACACGATCGCATCGCTCGCTCCGTCATGGATCAATCCAATCAGGTACCCGACAAGCGTATTGAATTACGACAGCACCAGCGGCGTGTTGTACCGCCGACGTGCCTGCTCTCGTTTGCCCGCTTTGCCCTCTCCATAACGTTCAGTGGCGATACGGAAGGAGAGGGGTCCGTGATCAATCTCTCCATCAAGGGTTGTAAAGTCGAGAGCGACGCGGGGGTGAAAGTGGGAGATGCCATGTCGTTGATTATTCTCCTTCCAGGAGAGGAAGCTCCGACGACCGTCGATTTAGCCCTGGTGCGTTGGGCCAAAGGCCAGTGTTTTGGATTGGAATTTGTGTCTCTCGGGGCTGCCGAGATGAATCGGCTGCGCAAATTTCTCGCGGCCGCCGGCACGTCCAACCAGTAAGCCCGTCGACGTGGTTGCGGCTGCCGCATGGTCCTGGTGAAGTGGAGGAGTCGTGGAAGAAGCGAAAGAGTCGAGAAAGTCTCGTCGGATAACGATCGGTTGCCGGTTGGCGTTCTTCGGAGAGGATGATGTGGAGGGCGAGGGGGAGGTGCTCGATCTCTCCTTTACCGGCTGCATGGCCAAGTCGGAGAGTGCGGTGCAGCCAGGACTACAGATGAAGGTGTCGTTGTTTCTGTCGGATGGGCATGAGTGGCCGGTTCGTGTGGATGAAGCCATTGTTCGATGGGCGCGGGGCGGGAAGTTTGGGGTGGAGTTCCTCGCCATGCGTCCCCCGCAACTTCAGCGCATTCAGCAGTTCGTCATCAAGACTAAGCCCTTATAAGGAGGGTCACGCGAGGCCAGATTCTCGCGGAGACTTCATCCGCCTCTCGTTCGACTGACCCTGGCATGTTCTGCAGGGGGCACCCTCATGGGGTGGTCCGGAATAGCGGGACCGGTCGTCATTGCTTTACGTCTAATGCTTCCCTACAATTTCGCCGGACGTCGTGACCTGCACGGGATGGGTCCGGCGGACCACTCTGCTTCGTGATGGAGGCTCTTCACAACGCATGATCGAGTGGGTGGGACGCAAAACCATCGCGGGCTATGCCTACCTGGCGGCACTGGCCACGCTCGCTTCGCAAGCCTTGCTAGATTTAATTCTCCCGACAAGGCAGGGACGTCGGGAATCCTGGCTGGTCCTGGTCAGGCAAATTCTTTTCACCGGGGTGGACGCGTTGCCCGTGACGACCGTCATCGCCCTCTTGGTGGGCATCATCATCATTACGCAGGCAGGGACACAGCTTCCCAAGCTCGGCGCCGGCGGGCTGGTCGGGAGCATTATTGTCGTGACCGTGATCCGCGAACTGGGGCCCTTGTTGACGGCCTTCATTGTGGTCGGTCGATCGGGGACGGCCATTGCGACAGAGTTGGGTAATATGTCGGTCACGCGCGAAGTGGTCGCACTCCGGCTCATGGGAATCCCCATCAGCCGATTCGTCATCATGCCTCGCATGGTCGGCATGGTGTTGTCGATGATCTGCCTGACGTTGTATTTCGACGTGGTCGCGGTGCTTGGTGGCTACCTTGTGGCCAATGCGCAACTCACGATTCCCTTCTATGCATTCCTGGAGGGGGTGATGAAGGCGCTGTCCTCGTCGGATGTTGCATTGACCGCGCTCAAAGGGCTGCTGTTTGGATCGGCGGTCGCGGCCGTCTGTTGTCATCATGGTCTGGCCGTCAGATCGTCCTTTACGGAAGTGCCGCAACAGACGACGCGGGCGATGATCAATTCATTTGTGCTGTGCCTGCTGATCGATGTCGTCGTGACGGTGCCGCTGTACTTATGAATGAGGCGGCCCTCATTCTGGAACAGGTCCGGATGCCCATGCTGGGCAGTCCTCATCGGCTGGATGTGGATCTGCGTATCGGTGCCGGTGAGTTCGTCGCCGTCGTAGGACCGAGCCGCTCGGGGAAAAGCTTGATCCTGGAGCTCGCGGCGGGGCTTGTCTCGCCGCAAGCGGGCCGCGTGATTCTGCTGGGCCACGAGTGGGTGGTGGATTTGAATGATGAGTCGAGTCCCGTTCGACTCCGGCTGGGAACCGTGCTTCAGCAGCCGGGTTTACTGAGCAATATGACGCTGTTCAACAATGTGGCCTTGCCGCTACGATACCACCGCGCATCGATGTCGGAGCGTGATCGCGAGAGCGCCGTGATGGCCCAGTTGGAACGGTTGCGTCTGGTCCCCATGCGGGACCGGTTTCCCGCGGAGCTCAATCAAGGCGAAGTGCGGCGGGGGGCCATCGCCCGCGCCCTCATGCTCGATCCGGACGTGCTGCTGCTGGATGATCCGGTGGCCGGCTTAGACGCGGAGATGGTCCTGGCGCTCAAGGCCTATGTGGAAGAAAGGCAGCGTACCCGAACCCTGACGGTCGTCGCGGCGTTGCGTTCGTTCTCTCCCTTCATTGAAGGGGCCGATCGCCTCGTCCTGCTTCGCAACGGCCGCGTGGAAGCCGATGGGCCTCGTGCCGCATTGGCCGAGGCTGTTGCCTCGACGCTCAGGCACTATCTGGGATAGGCTGCATGATGGATACGAGGTCCAGCGAGACGGAGAGGTGATCGATGGGCATGCATTATTCACATCAGCTTTCCAGCGGGCGGCTTGCGCAGATCGTCGGCACCTTCGTGCTGATACCCGTGCTGATTCTTGCGGTAGCCGGTTTTTGGATGTCGAAGACCGAGCATCTCTTCGAACCCACATATTACGTAAAGGCCAGCCTGAGTAAGTCGTATGGCCTGGAGCCGGGATCGCCGGTCGTCGTGTCGGGGATACCGATCGGACGGGTGAAGCAGGTGGATCTCAACGATCGTGGGACGGTCGATCTGCAATTGCAGCTCTTAACTCGGTATCAAACCATGGTGAAAGAGAATTCGGACCTTCGTATTACCAAGAGCGGCGTGGTGGTGGGTCAAACACAGGTCGATATCGGAATGGGCACCTCCGGTAGTCCGATCTTAACCGATGGGGCGACGATTCGCGCGGTTGAACCGAGAGACATCGGAGATCTCCTCAACGAAATCGAACCGGTGCTGATGGCCGTGAAGCAGACGCTGCTGCGGGTCGAAACCATCACTCAAGATCTGCAGGGCGGCCTGAAAGCCGGGAGCAAGGCGCTGGAGCAGGTGGCGCAGGCGACCCAAGACCTGCCGGCAGTCGTCGTCTCGGTGCAGCGCACGGTCGCGTCGGTGGAGCAGACGGCGGCTGCACTTCCTGCCATGACCGGCTCGATTCAGCGAACGCTCGGAGTAGTCGATCGTGTTATGGCAGACGTGCAGCACACCACGAGCAAATTACCGGCTATCCTGGACAGTACTCACTCAACGCTCACCAGCGTGAAGCGCCTCTCTGACTCGGTGGGGGAGGTGAGCCAGGAGCTGCTCCCCGTCATCCAGACGGCGCAGACTACGTTGACAGACATGTCGGTCTTGGTGCGTGGCGCGAAGCAGACGTTTCCGTTTAACCGCTTTGCGCAGAACGCCGGGCCGGCGCCGAAACCTCAGGCCACCGCTTCCCCGACGGGACCACAGAGCCTGCGGGGAGATCAACTCCATCGATGATCGTGACGATACGTGGGCTTGCCAGGGGGTTCTGTGTGTTGGCGGGAATGGTCCTGCTGGGCTGTGCACATCCACCACCGCCTGCTCCATCTTCTTCGCCTGGACCCTTGGCCACTCAGATCGAAACATTGCTGATGCAGGGTGAGCGTTGGCTGACCCGAGGGGATGTGGCACGTGCAGGAGATGCGTATGAGACGGCGCGTCAGACGGCGGAGAGCCTCGACGATGTGAAGGGACTCATTGGTGCGCTCAATGGTCTCGGACAGGTCGTCCTTCGTCGAGGACCCACGTCTCAGGCCGTCAGCCTTCATGGGCGGGCCGTCGCATTGGCGCAACAACTCGGGGAGCCCAGCCTCCTGCTCGAGAGTCTCATCGCATTGGGGGCTGCCGAACATCGATCGGGACGTGTGCAGGAAGCCGAGCGGCTCTATCGGCAGGCGCTGGAAATTGCCCAGCACAGAAAGGATCGGTCAGCAGAAGCCGTCTTGCTGAACAATCTCGGATTGGCGCGACAGGCGAGGGGTGAGGACGAGCAAGCGGAACAGTTGTTCCAGCAGGCGATGGCCTTGAATCAGGCGGCGGGAAATGTGGAACTCGAGGCCAGTAACCACGTGAACCTTGGACTCTTGGCGGAAGCCCGCCAGCAGTATGATGTCGCAGAAGGGGAATACGAGCGAGCCTTGGACTTGGATAAGGCGGCGGAACGTCGATCCGAGATCGCTGCCGACCTTTTGCGATTGGGCGGGATAACCGATCGTCGTGGAATTTCCGATCGTGCGCTGGCCTATTTTGAGCGGGCGTATCGAAGTTACCTGGCGCAAGGGGATGTGACGCATGCGATCTTGGCGCTGACCCATGCCGTGGAATGCGCGGGGAAGTCGGGGCTTGTAGAGGAGGTCGCGCGCTTGAAGAAGGAGTTGAATGGGCTGAAGTCGTCGCCGGCGGGACGATAGAGCCTGAGCCTAGTTGCGAGTCGGCCACATTATTTGATGGCGACGGCTTTGACTTCCTTGTAGGTCGTGTGGCCTTGCAACACCTTTTGGATGCCGTCTTGGACGAGGGTGGTCATCCCTTCCGACATGCCGGCCTGAACCATTTCAGCGGTCTTCGCCTTGTTTTGAATCAACCGCTTCATCTGGTCGGTTCCCAATAACAGCTCATGGAGCGCCACGCGTCCTTTCAGGCCTGTACGATTACACGTGTCGCATCCCTTGCCTCGATACAGGCGGAAGGTGTTGTCGTAGGCAATTCCGAGTGTATCCCACTGCTCGGGCCCATACCCTTGCCGCAGTTCCTCGTGCTCTTCTTTTGACGGCGGATAGGCTTCTCGGCAGTCTTTGCAGATCCGCCGGGCCAACCGCTGAGCCAGGACTCCCAGCATGGCGTCCGCGAAACTGAACGAATCACAGCCCATGTCCAAGAGTCGGGTGATGGTTTCCACCGCGCTATTGGTGTGCAAGGTGCTGAGCACTAAATGTCCGGTCAGCGACGCCTCGATGCCGGTG
>JACQHN010000281.1 GCA_016199015.1 Nitrospira defluvii | reverse complement strand
CGTGCCGGGATCGTAGACAAGCAGGGGAATGCCGCGGGTGTCCTTGGGGTCCGGGCGGGGATCCAACGGCGCCATATCGACGCGGAACGGCAAGGTTTGTAATTTTGCCGGCAGCGCCTTCTGGATTTGCTGTTGGAACTGTTCATGGCTGGGAAAATCCATCCCCCGCTCAATGCCTTTCTCCTTGAGCACCGTACTATAGGCCATCTTCCATTTCACATCCCGGCCGAGGATGTGCGCCCACTCTTGATGCAGGCGCCGCAGGCTGCTCCGGCCGGCCTTCTTCCATCGTCTGACATCTTCCAACAAGGACCAGTCGGTCAATGTCAGGTATTCGTCCATGTGCTTGGCCGGATTGGAGGGGAACAACAGCTTCATGGTATCTCCGAAGATGTCGCGCAGATGAATGTCGATGGCGCGGGTCGTCCGGTGATAATACACGTTCGAATACAGATACATTCTGGTGTTCAGAAACATCTGCAGGGCCGGCAGCCCGGTCTTATGAATCGTGAAGCCCTTGTCGGTGACGATGGTGTAGTGAATCAAGCGGGTCAGGTCGACCGGTCCGACCGCCACACCGCACATGTACGCATCGCGCAGCACATAATCCAGGTTGTCGGCTGTGTAGCTGCCTGAAATCACCGGCTGGAGCATGTTGATCCAGCGTGGAATGCGGGAGTTGTCTTTGCCTTTCTCCTTCAGAATCACGTGCGCGATGTGATCCGGATTCAGCTCTTCTCCGCGATCGAACGGACCCGACGGACTGCGGCGGATTTTTCTGATGAGCGGCCCCAGATGCTCGCGCACGATGATCTGGCCGAGCTTTTCATGCGAGAGGCCGAAGCCGTGTAAGAAATTATCGTCGAAGAAGTGGCAGAAAGGCCCATGCCCGATGTCGTGGACCAGCGCCGTGATCCGCAGGAATTCTTCGACGAAGGCCGCCGAGGGGACGTCGGGTACCGCCTTCTGCAAAAACGGATAGAGATGGCGAGCAAACCGCCCGGCCACGTGCATGGTGCCGAGCGAGTGCACGAACCGCGTATGTTCCGCCGACGGGTAGACCCATCGGGCGCTCTGGAGTTGATAGATATACCGCAGCCTCTGGACCCAGGGAGAATCGATCAGATCTTTCTCGGTGCGTTCCGAGGGATCCAGCGTCGCATAGGGAACGGTGAACGACACGTACTCATGGATGGGATCAGCGATGAGGGCCGAGCCATCATAGGGGGCTGGAGGATGTGCGGGCGGTAGTTTCATGTGTCGATCGTGGATGGCTGATCTTAGCGCAGGCCCGGCGGAGGGGGCAATGGTTCAGGCTCTTCGGTCGGCCTGCTGCGGCGATATTTTGAAAGCAGAACGTACGCGACAGGATATGACAAAAGACCACCGACGAGGCTCAGGACCATCCCGCCGACGAAGAACGGCCAGGCGTAGGGCATCACTTGATGATAGATCCCCATGAAGCTCAGGTCGCTCCAATCGAAGGACGGAAACTCACGCACGCCCAACAATGTCGCTCCAGTCCAGTAGGTTCCTCCGAGAATGGGAATGAGGGTCCAAGGATTGTTGAGAAAGGCGCCGGCGAGCAGTGCGATCAGATTCAATCCGAAGGCCCAGGCACAGAAGCCCACCATGAGCATATGGAGACCATACGCCGGGGAAAAGCCGATGAAGACGCCGACGGCAAAGGCCAGCGCCGTGCGGTGTGCTGTTTCCTGAAGATGGAGAATTTGCCGGAAAAGCGACCGAACATCTGTCATGGATGGTCAATTCCACATGCTAGGGCGATGGTCTGAGAAAATGTTCGTAACTGGTGACCGGCATCGCTCGGGTCATCCCTGTCTCGGTCCGCAGCCGCAGGCCGAACCGTTTGGGAGTGATCGCGCCGATACAGGTAAAGCGAAACGTGGTTGTGGTTGCCAGCCGCTCGAACCGTGGTTGCTGGCTGAGGGGAACCGTGAACAGCAACTCGTAATCCTCCCCACCCTGTAAGGCAAGCTGTCGCGCATCGAGATGGTGCGTCGTGGCATAGGCTCGACAAGCCGGAGAGAGCGGGAGCGAGGCTTCCACGATGTCTGCTCCTACGTCGCTCTCTTCACAGAGATGACGAAGATCGCCGCTCAGACCGTCGGACACATCAATCGCTGCGGTGGCGAGGCCGTGCTTGACGAGCCATAGACCTTCTGCGATGCGGGCGGAAGGCCGGTGGTGCCGAGCCTGAAGAAACCGGCTGTGCATCGGCTTCATGGATGCGTGACGCACCTGTCCTAATTGCATCAAGAGTTCGAGGCCCGCATGGGAGTCCCCGAGCGTTCCGGTGACATAGAGACGATCGCCGACTTTGGCGCCGCTTCGCAGCAAGGCCTGCCCTGGTTTGACGGTTCCGGTGAGCGTGATGCTGAGAAACAGTCCGCGTTGGGATGCGGATGTATCCCCGCCGACCAGCGAGACTTGATAGGGACGGGCCGCTTGCATCATGCCGCGGTAGAGTCGTTGAATCTGTCCTGTCGAGCAGGTCGGCGGAATGGCAATCGCGACGAGCATGAAGCGGGGTGTGCCGCCCATGGCGGCGATATCGCTCAAGTTGGCGATCGCGGCCCGGTACCCGATATCTTCGAATGAGGAGAGTGCAGGATCGAAGTGTATCCCTTCAGCCAGCAGATCCGTCGTGATGAGCGTCCACTCGGAGGCCGAGGTCTTAAGGATGGCGGTGTCGTCGCCGATCCCTTTGAACACCTGGCGGTCTAGCCGCGTCACCTGCGCCTGCAGGAGCCGGATGAGCCCGAATTCGCTGCTGACCGGGCTGGTCCGACGGGATCGGCCTGGCGGCATGTTAGCCCGCATTATTTATGACAGTTCGTTGCGAAATCGCGGAGTCGCGTGGCGAGACGGGCATGCGGAGCCGGGTGGCCCCGAGGCGTACTTGAACAGTACGGCGAGGGGACGCGTGGCGAGCCTGCCCGCCGTAGGTTCGTCGCAGCAGCGAATCCGCAATTGCAGCAGAAGTGCTCATGAATAATGCGGGCTAGAGAGAGAACGCCGGAGAGGACGCCGGAAGGTGGAGGCTTCTCCGCGGTGAAACGGCTGCTCGCTTTGACAGGGTCGCCCGTGCCGTTGTCTTCTGCGGAGTCTTCGGTGCCGCTGCACGCGGCTTGCGCGATGACGGTCGTCGCAGGGCTGCCTTGATGACGTCGTCCACCGTATCGACGAAGATCAGCTCAATGCCTTTGAGCAGATGTTTGGGGATTTCTTCGAGGTCCTTCTTGTTCCGTTTCGGAAGGACGACGGTCGCGAGCTTGGCTCGTTTCGCGGCCAAAATTTTTTCCTTCAGGCCTCCGATCGGCAGGACGCGTCCACGCAGGGTAATTTCCCCGGTCATCGCCAGATCGCGCCGTACGGGGATCTGTGCCAGCGCCGAGGCGATCGCGGTCGCCATGGTGATGCCGGCAGAGGGTCCGTCCTTGGGCGTCGCGCCGGCCGGCACATGGATGTGAATGTCGTTCTTGGCAAAGATGTCCGGGCTGATCCCGAGCGTCTTTTCCCGCGATCGCACATAACTGAGCGCCGCCTGCGCCGATTCCTTCATGACATCGCCGAGATGACCGGTGAGGGTGAGCTGTCCTTTGCCTTTCATCACCGTGGCCTCGATGTACAACACATCGCCGCCGCTTTCGGTCCAGGCCAGGCCGGTGGCGACGCCCACTTCATCTTTTTCGAGTTCCGCCTCGGGAACGAATTTCGCCACGCCCAAAAATTTATTCAAATTGGTCTGGTCGATAGTGTGGCATTCCGTCTTACCTTCCGCGACCTTCTTCGCCACTTTCCGCATGAGGTTGGCGATCTCACGCTCGAGGTTGCGGACCCCGGCCTCGCGTGTATAGTGCGAGATGATGTGGCGGATCGTCGCCTCTTGGACGCGTATATGTTTCTCGGTGATGCCGTGCTCATTCATCTGTCGAGGGAAGAGATATTTTTGCGCGATGCCGAGTTTTTCTTCTTCTGTGTACCCGGGGATGTCGATGACCTCCATACGATCCCGCAGGGCGGGCAGGATGGGGTCCATCAAGTTCGCCGTCGTGACGAACATGACTTCCGTCAAATCGAAGGGCACGCCGAGATAGTGGTCGGTGAAGGTGTTGTTCTGTTCGGGATCCAACACTTCCAAGAGGGCGGCTGAGGGATCGCCACGAAAGTCCATGCCGACTTTGTCGACTTCGTCGAGCATGAAGACGGGATTGTTGGTGCCGGCTTGCTTCATGCCTTGGATGATCCGCCCCGGCAGTGCGCCGACATACGTTCGGCGATGGCCACGGATTTCGGCTTCGTCCCGCACTCCCCCCAAACTGATTCGCACGAACTCACGGCCCAACGCGCGTGCAATGGATTTGCCCAGCGAGGTCTTGCCGACGCCGGGTGGACCCACGAAGCAGAGGATGGGGCCTTTCATTTTCTCTTTCAGCTTGCGCACGGCGAGATACTCGACGATGCGTTCTTTCACCTTTTCCAAGTCGTAGTGGTCCTCGTTCAGGACCTTCATGGCGGCCTTCAGG
>JACQHN010000280.1 GCA_016199015.1 Nitrospira defluvii | reverse complement strand
TTCTTGACGATGTACTTGAACATCATCATCTTGTCCGCGGTTCTCAGCAGGCTATCGAAACGGATGTCGATCTCAGCCTGGCCTGCCGTGGCCACTTCGTGGTGATGCTTCTCGGTGGCGATGCCCGCCTTTTCCATTTCCAACACCATTTCGGTGCGGATGTCCTGCTGCGTGTCGGTCGGTGGCACGGGGAAGTAGCCTTCCTTGTGGCGAATCTTGCCGCCCAAGTTGACGCCTTCCTGCCCCATATTCCAGACGCCTTCATCGGAATCGATGTAGTAGTAGCCGCTGTGGTTCGTTTGGTCGTAGCGCGCATGGTCGAAGATGAAAAATTCGGCTTCCGGGCCCCAGTAGGAGATGTCACCGATCTTGGTGCTCTGGAGATATTTTTCCGCCTTCTGCGCGATATATCGCGGATCACGATCATAGGTTTCACGCGTGATCGGGTCGACGACATTACCGATGAGGCTCAGAGTCGGCACGGAGCAAAAGGGATCCAGACAGGCGGTTGCCGGGTCAGGCACGAGCAGCATGTCGCTGTTGTTGATCGCTCTCCAGCCACGAATCGACGAGCCATCCAGCCCCGAACCGTCCTTGAACAGGCCTTCCGTCAGCTCACTGATAGGAATGGTGAAATGTTGCCAGGTGCCGATCAGGTCCACAAACTTCATGTCCACGACCTGGACCTTGTTCTTCTTTGCATAATCTAAGACCTCACGAACGTTCATCCCCTCCTCCTTTCAACCGCTCAACCGCCGATGAAAATGACTACCCACGCCCTGCGTCTTACGCCGCATTGGCACCGAGAAACGTCTCGATCGCGCTGAGGATCGCCGTCCGGATCGATTCCAGGCGACCAGCCTCCTCCACCTTCTTTCCCTCCATACTCGTCACATAAAACACGTCCGCGACCTGATCGAGACGGGTGGAAATTCGTGACGCATGGACCGACAAGCCCAACTGAAAAATTGTATTGGTGATGACGAAGAGCAACCCCTGCCGATCATCCGCAAACACATCGAGAATCGTGAATCGGTCGGATGTTTCATTGTCGGTCCGCACCTCAGCGGGCTGCCGGTGGGCCGGGAACGACCGCCCCATGCTGAGCCTGGCCCCACGACGCATTATCGCCTCGATGGTCTGACGGCCGGTCAACACCTCCGTGATCCTCTGGCTGATCGACTCACGCCGTTCCGCAGGCGGAGCACCTTGATAATCGGGATCGGCGACTTGAAACGTATCCACGACGATCCCATCTTTCCGCGTCACAATCTGGGCATCCAGAATCTGCAAACCACCCGCCGCCATCACCCCGGCGATTTTCGAAAACAAACCGGGAATCAGATCGTTGTGCGCGACCACGACATATTCACAGGTACCCAGCTGCGCATTAAAATCGGTATCGACGACCACCCCGCCAATTTGCAGGTCACGAATCGCGGCCAGATGCGCGGCAATGCGCCGGGCAGATATCCCATAGACATACCGTAATGGAAACTGTTCCAGCTCCGATTGGATCCACGACTTGTCCGTCGGGAGATTACGATCGGAGGCCGGCTGCGACGCCACGTCGGCGGCGACACGCGCCAATCGCTGCGGCTCGTCGACCGTCTCGCGCTCGCCGGACACCTCCTGCATGGCGCGCAGATACAACTCGACCAACAGGGACTCTTTCCACTTCGTCAGGACATCCGGACCGACGGCGGCGATATCCGCCGCCGTCAGGGCCAGCAACTTACGCAACACTTCCGGCGTACCCACTTCACGGGCGAACGGCAGCAACACTTTTTCATCGTAGGGATCCCGGCGAAACGCCGTATGGGCCATCAGCAAGTGGCGATGGACGAGCATGACGAGCGTTCGGGTGTCCCGCTCATCGAATCCCAACAGTGCCGCCGTATCTTCGGCCAATCGCTTGCCGACTTCGCTGTGGTCTTCCTCGTGGCCTTTGCCCAAATCGTGGAGCAGCACGGCCAAATGCAGCAGGTCCTTCCGCTTGATCTCTCGATACACCTCGCCCAGCACGCCTTCATGCTCGGCCAAGGCTTCGGCCTTCGCCACCGCCAGGAGGCTGTGCTCATCGACCGTATACTTGTGGTATTGATTGAATTGCATGAGCCCGCGCACGCGCGAGAAGGCCGGCACCAACTTCTCCAGCAGGTGCGCTCGATGCATGGCTTCCAGCGTCCGCGCCGTGCCGGGACCCGCCAAGATCGATAGAAACGTGCGAGCCGTTTCCGGCGTACGAAACCCTTCGACCGACAGCATCTCCGCATGGCGGTGGATGTCTTCCAACAGCGATGGATCAATGCTTAATTTGCGTGATCGTGCCAGGTCGAAGAGCCTCAGGAGCGAGGCCGGCCGATCCAACACCTGGGAACGCAACTCCATCGGCACCGTCAACGCTTCGCTGTCTACGACGAAATACTGATCGATCCGCGGCGACGGCAACCATCGGACAAGCCGCTGCCACAATGAGCGTCGGCGACAGCGTTCGACGAATCGCATCGATGCGGCATGGAGCCCCATGGTATGGCGATAGTATTGCTGCATGAACTGTTCGACGGCGAGGAGATGTGGCCGGTCGGTGAAACCGAGTTGCTTGGCCAACCAGACCTGCTCATCGAAGGTCAGAATTTCCTGCGCCATGCCGGCTCGAATATGGAGAAAGGAACGGATGCGCAAGAGAAACTCCCGCGCCTCTTTGATGGCCCGGTAGTCGGCTTGGGACAGAATCCCGCGATCGGACAATTCACGAATCGTGGGCGCCTGATACCGCGCCAACCCGACCCACTGCAGGAGGTGCAAGTCACGCAACCCGCCTTGGCTTTTCTTGACGTTCGGCTCCAGCAAATACACCGTCTCACCGAACTTCTGGTACTCGCGTTGCCGCTCCACCACCTTCTGCTCCAGATAGGCATCACATCCCCTCGACACGACTTTCCGGACGTAGCGCCCATGGAATTGCTGAAAGAGCTCAGGACTGCCGGCGAGAAACCGAGATTCCATCATCGACGTCCGAACCGTCAGATCGGCCAGACCCAAATCCACGCAGTCTTGAATCGTACGGACGCTATGGCCCACCTGAAATCCACTGTCCCACAAGGGGTGGAGCACCTGTTTCACCAGGTCAGGAATCACCTTGGCCGCATCGGGGTGAAACAGAAACATCAAATCGATATCGGAGTAAGGCGCCAACTCACGCCGACCATAGCCTCCGAGCGCCACCAGGCAACAATGTTGGAATCCGACCGTGGTGAGCGCCTCGCCCCCGGTTCGCGCCGCGGTCCGGTACCGTCCGACGATCAATCCGTCGACCAGATCCGTGGTGGCAGTGACCACCTCGTCACCCGACGCACCGGCCAGCAGCCGTTGCTGAATCGCCTCACGCTGCTCCGCCAGCAGCTGAGAGAGCGCCATGGGAGCCGCCTCGTGCAACATGTGAGAACCCGCATCCAATGCCTGGGACATACCTAGAGGGCGCTTTCCCCCGTCTCGCCCGTGCGAATCCTGACGGCGGCGCTGAGATCCCGCACGAAGATTTTTCCGTCGCCGATGCTCCCGGTCTTCGCGGCGCGTGTAATCGTTTCCAGTACACGCTGGACCTGACTATCGTTGACCGCCACCTCGATTTTCACCTTCGGCACGAACTCGATGGTGTACTCTTGACCGCGATAGGTTTCCTTATGGCCCTTCTGGCGGCCGAATCCCTTGACCTCCGTGACCGTCATGCCCTGGATCCCGATTTCAAGCAGGGCGTCCTTGACCTCGTCGAGCTTGAAGGGTTTGACGATGGCTTCGATTAGTTTCATCCTTGCCTCCCAGAACCGCCGACCGCTCTCAGCCGATGGCATCATTCACGAATAGGCCCGCTCGTTATGTTGACTCAAATCCAGTCCGGTCGCTTCCTCTTCAGAAGACACCCGCAGCCCCGTCATGGAATCGACCAGTTTAAGGATGACAAATGTGCCGACCATGGTGAAGATCGTCGTGACTATCACGACGAGGAGCTGGACGCCGAAGAGG
>JACQHN010000020.1 GCA_016199015.1 Nitrospira defluvii | reverse complement strand
CCTTGCTGGACGGCCTTTTTACGCATCCTGGGGGTTACTGCAATACCGACACGGCGCATGAACCTTTTACTTGTGCGAGCGGCATGATCTTTCTTTCTCCTTTCTCCTTTCTCCTTTCTCCTTCCTCCTCTTTCGAGGACCGTTGATCCACCAATCGCTACCAACACCTCCTACTGCCCTTGCGTCGCGTCGCACCCTCCCCGTGCGAAGAACAGCCCACGGTGGATGTCGCCGATGCTGACCATACCGACGAGCTTGCCGTGATCAGACACCGGAAGCCGCCGGAAATTCTTGAGGCCCATGTATGAAGCGGCCTCCAGAATGGGAGTCTCGGGCGAGACCGTCAGGGGATGACGTACCATGATGTCCTCGGCTTTCTTCCCAAGCACCTCCGGGTAATTCCCCTCCATCTCCAGAAAATCCCGACTGTGCACGCTGTCGTGGATGTACTCGCCGTAGTTGGGATACATCGGCAGCATCACGTCGCGCAGCGTGACGATCCCGAGCAACGCCTGATTGCCGTCCACGACCGGTACCGCCCCGCAGTGGCGGCTCAGCAGCTTCACTACCACCTCGCGCACCGTCTCCGCCGGTTTCGCCGTCACCACTCCGGTGGACATGACATCGAGAATTCGCATGGGGCCCTCCTCTCTGTCTGTTAATAGGGTTCAGTAGCCGCCGGGTCCGCCGGTACACCAGTCTGCACATCCTCATCCCAAGCAGGCCCGCTCCGATGCTCAAGGTGGTATTGCGCCCGGCACGTGCTGCAGCGAACCAGCCAAAGACAGCCGTCCGGGTAATAATCGCATTGGAGCGCCGGCTCCAGTTCATGACGTCCGCAAGTTGGACAGGGTAGTTCGTGGAGTTGGATGCGAAGGGCCGTGATTGCCTCGTCTTGGAATGTCATGAGGTGCCTCCTTCCTTGATCAGGCCCCGATCAGTCGTGCAAAGAGCCGGATCGCCATGACGAGGCTACGCCGCCACGCTTGGCATTCGAGCGGTATCGGTGATGGACGGAGCACTTGCCTCTGCCGGCCGTTTCCTGTTCTCGGAAATCGTCGCATCGACGACATCGCCGCAGAGCAGACAGCGATAGCCGTTCGCATAAAGTTCTCGGTTCGTTCCTCGCAGATCGCACATCTGCTCGCTGACCATCAGGCCATCGCACCGTTCGCAGGTCATCCCGCACCTCCCTGTGAGTGGTTCGTGTTGTCGCACGCTGTCGCGATCCTACCTGCCGGTGCGGCATCCATCTGTAAGGCAGCTCACGTGTGACAAAAGAAACCGGCACACTGCGTCTTTGTAATCCAGGCTACAGATGCGCGGTGGAATGAACGGTAGAGTGGGACTTGTCAGCACACATTCTTGCCGCCTCTGTCCGAGAGAACGAGACAACGCGGTTCTACTGTCTTCTGAAGGGAGTGCAGCATGTCCAAAGTTGCGATCGTGGGTTTAGCCGACACCGACACCCATAAGGGATTGGGACGCGTGGTCAATGCGATGGAAGCGGTCAAGGAGTTCAAGGATGGCCAGCCCGCATGATTCATGACGGTTCGTTGCGAAAACGCGTAGACGCGTCGTGAGACAGGCAAGCGCAGCCACGAAGGAGGGAGACATACTTGAAACAGTATGTGGACCGACTGAGTGGCGAGCACGCCTGTCGCAACAGCCTATCCGCGTTTGTAGCAGAAGTGTTCATGGATCATACGGGCTAGGACGATGTGCAACTTATTTTCGACGGGGCCGGGCCGAAATGGATTCCCGAGCTGGAGAAGCCCGATCACATGGCCCACGGGCTGTACATGGCGGTGAAGGATCGGATCGCAGGCGCCTGCGAGTTTTGCGCCGGAGCATTCGGCGTGAAGGACAGCGTAGTCGCATGCGGCGTGAAACTGACGGGGGAATACGACGGCCATCCGAGCTTCAAGAAGCTCGCGTCCCAGGGATATCAGATCATCACATTCTAGTGCGGTAGGCCATCGGACATCCGGACGACGCAATCGAGCCGGCCGGATGTCCGCCCCTTATCAGTGATCACCAACACACTGCTGATCCCCATCGTCAGAAGGAATTCAGGCATGAGAAACCCGTTGCGATTTTTCATTGAATTAATGGAGCAGCCCGTAAGGGTCTCTCTGTGGGTACTGTTTCTCATGCTCGTCAACATGGCCAGTCTCGCCTTCTGGCAGGAAGCGGTTGCCCAGCTCATCTTCATGAATTTTCTCGCGAGCGCGATGCTGATGATGGGGCTCTATGCGCGATATGGATTCACCAAGATCCTTGGGCTCGGCCACTTCCCATGGGTCCCGCTGTTGGCCTATATCGTGATCAAGATTCCTACCGCTGGGGCTTCATTCAAACAGTATTTGCTCATCTTGTCGGTCTCCATGGCGGTGTCCCTGGTGCTCGATATGTTTGATGTCTGGAACTACTTCCGAAATTAGAAGAGCCTCTAACCTGGATAATTCACGACTCGTGACATAAAAAAGCCATCGGGACTCCCCTCTGTGCTATAGGAGCGGTGTTCAGGCGCTTCGATAGACCGAGAAGAGGAGACCCGATGGCGACAGACTGTATACCGCAAGTGACGTTCAAATTCTACGATCACCTGAAGCCGGTGGTCGCGCGCTTCGATCAGGCCCAGGCCAGTACTGATGGCGGGGCGGTGTTGCTCAAGGCGCTGGATGAGCGGCTCCAGCTGACCGATCAGTTGGCCGGATGTCTGACTGACCACCGGGATCCGGACACGATTCTCCATCCGCTCCGCGATCTGCTGCGACAACGGATTTTCGGCCTGGCCTGTGGCTACGAGGATGCAAACGACGCCGCCCGCCTGGCCCACGATCCGCTGCACAAACTGGCGGTGGGACGCGATCCGGTGACGGGCGCCGCCTTGGCCTCGCAGCCGACCCTGTCGCGCTTTGAGAACGCGGTGAGCCCGTGGACCTTGGCGCGGATGGGCCGGACTCTGGCGGCCACCGTCATTGCGCACCATCGAGCACGGCTGAAGGGACACGCGCAGCGCATCACGATTGATCTGGACCCGACGGACGATCCCACCCATGGGCAGCAGGCGTTTACGTTCTTCAACGGACATTACGACACCTGGTGCTATCTGCCCCTGGTCGCCACCCTGACCTTTAACAACGAAGCCGACCAGTATCTGGTCGCGATCGTGCTGCGACCCGGCAACAGTCCGGCGACGCGGGGCGCCCACGGTCTGCTGCGTATGCTGGTGCGGCATCTGCGCCGCGCCTTCCCTGGAGCGGCCCTCCGGGTCCGCGTCGATGGTGGGTTCGCCGGAAACGCGTGGCTCGACTGTTTGGAGGCACAACGGGTCGAGTATGTGGTGAGGCTGGCGAGCAACGCGCGGCTGGTGCAGCGCGCGGGACGGCTCTTGGGCGAGGCCTATGGCCTGTCCAAGTACAGCGGCCGCACCGAGCACGTCTACGGGGAGACCGGCTACGCGGCCCGGAGTTGGTCGCATCGTCGCCGGGTGATCATCAAAGCCGAGGTCGTCCGGGTGCCGGAACGAGACCCCAAATGTAATCCCCGCTTTGTCGTGACCAATCTTGGTGACACGCCGGCCACGGTGTACGCGATCTACTGTCAGCGCGGCGAGATGGAGAACCGCCTCAAGGAGTTGCACAATGGACTCGCGGTGGGCCGGACGAGTTGTTCGCGGTTCTGGGCCAATCAATTCCGGGTGCTGCTCACCACCGCGGCGTATGTGCTGCTCCAGGAATTGCGCCGTCAGGCTCACGGCACCGACTGCGCCAGCGCGCAGGTGTCCACCCTGCGGGAGCGGCTGCTGAAACTGGCGGTGTGGGTGGAACGATCCGTCCGCCGGCTGGTCATGCATCTGCCCCAATTCGCGCCGTGGGGCGACACCTGGCGCCGTGTCGCCGTGGCCGTCGGGGCCACGGCCGGCTAACACCGGACGAAGCCCGGTCGCAACGGATGGCCTCACCGATGGAGAAGGGCGAGGTCTGTCCGAAAGAGCCCCCTCCCGGTGTTGGCCCATGCTGGTCAGGGTGTGCCGGGCGGTCTCACCCATCATGCAGCCCCCATCGAGCCCTCTCCATTCGGTGCGGAAGACCCACACGGTTGTGCCGATCGCCTGAACACGATCCATGACCACCATCATGAATAATCCCGGCTAACAGCCTCTTCGTGCAGGCCGACTACACTCCAGAGCGTCTATTGCCCCAGTCAGATCGGGGCCACCTCACAGTGACCCCAGCACACCGATGCGCATTCACCAGAATCGTCACCTGATGCCAGGCCTTGACCATTGTCCGCGCCACAGGCCATAGAGGACCGGAATCACGAGCAGCGTGAGCACTGTCGAGCTCACCATGCCCCCAATCATGGGAGCAGCAATTCGCTTCATTACGTCCGCGCCGGTGCCGGTCGTCCACATGATCGGAAGCAAGCCACCCATGATCGCAGCGACCGCCATCATCTTGGGCCGCACTCGCTGCACCGCCCCCTCAATGATGGCCTCCTGCAGATCTGACCGAGGCGATTTCCATTCACCCCCTGCCCGACAGAGCGTTTCCCCTGTCGGGCACAGACGGCCTGCCAATTGTGGACTGCGCCCGCGAATACTGCCTACGAATGGCCCTTCATGTCTCGATGAGCGGCTGCGATTATCTCGGCCTCATCAGCCGCCTTGGTGTAGATTGCCGCGAGGGTTTGGCAGTGCTGGACCATATCGATCTTGTTGGACACCACCTCACGCGTATTTAGTCCGGGATTCTTCTGATACTCCTCCGCCATCACCAGCATGTCCTTCGCGCGTTGTCGAAGATGGGCGGCCTCCTTCACATACCAGGTTTCCAGCCCTGCATGGTCGTTCTTGGCCACAAGGTCTTGGGGCGGACTGGCAACGACCGCGCACGCCACGACTCCCACCAGCATCAGAGCCGCGACGACACCTTTCAACAGGTTCCCATTCGGTCTCATGATTTCCCCCTTCCCTTGTTATGGCGCATCCTGTCCGAGCGCCGGCTGATGGTTATGGATCTGATCACGTTTCCACCCAACACTCCGTGAAGACGGACTGCGTTCTCCGCTCGGTTCCCACCGGTTTCGCCGAGGTCTGTCGTCACCTCCCTCCTTTGCATGATGTGTAAAATATGGGCGAGTGTCCTCGCACCGACTGCTAATTGAATCTATCTTCTATCCCGCTCACCGCGCTTCATGCGTTCGTCTCTCGGACGCGCTCATGCCTTCCTGCTCTTCCAGAGAAAGGTCGGTGCTGGTGAGCCGGGGCGGGGCCCCGATGGACATAGACCAGCTGCGCCATAAGGCATAGAGAACCGGTATCACCAGCAAGGTCAGCACCGTCGAACTGACCATCCCGCCGATCATCGGCGCGGCGATCCGTTTCATGACGTCCGCGCCGGTGCCGGTCGTCCACATGATCGGAAGCAAGCCCCCCATGATCGCGGCGACCGTCATCATTTTCGGGCGCACACGCTGGACAGCTCCTTCCAGAATGGCCTCACGCAGATCGTGCGCCGTCGCCATTCGGCCTTCACGCACTCGCTGCTCATAGGCATCATCGAGATAAACGAGCATGACCACGCCTGTCTCTGCTGCGACACCGGCCAGGGCGATGATG
>JACQHN010000019.1 GCA_016199015.1 Nitrospira defluvii | reverse complement strand
GTCCTCAGCCTGCTGATTCTGACGATCCTCATGGCTCTCACCGGTGGCGTGATCAAGACCTTCCTGGATATCCGGCTGTTATTCGATGTGCCGGTTGAAATAGGGCTCCGGCAGATCATTGTGGATACATTGATCCTGCTCGCGGTCGTCGAAGTCTTCAAAACCACCGTGACGTATTTTTCCGAAGGCCGTGTCAAAGTCACCTTCATCGTCGATACGATCCTGGTCGTGATGCTGACGGAGATCATTTCCCTCTGGTTTAAGGAAGCCGACCAGGGCAGGTTGCTGTTACTCGGGGCGATTCTTCTCGCGCTTGGGGCGGTTCGGGTGGTGGCGGTGCGCTGCTCACCGGCCTCTGGAGAAAGAAACGAAAAAGGGACCGTCTTGGGCCGCGAGGAATTCTAGTGCCAAGTCTATGTCTATCTGGTACAGCGAGTTAACTCAGATTTAATGAGGCGTTGATGTCGGAGTCACAAGTCTGACGCAAACTGGTACCAGCAGAATGTCTCTGCTGCCCTAGCTCTTCGGAGCGAGCCCGCCCTGGAGAGTCTCGGAAACCCAACCAGGAGGAGCGCCATGGTGCATCCAGCCATTCCCCTCAGCAGTGAGTTTCTGATTCTCGGTCTGTTGCGCGCGAGAAAGTCTTTGACGCTGGAGCAGGTCGTCACCCTACTTCCTGAACTCACCTGGAACCAAGTATTCAAAACCGTCGATGAGCTGAGCCGTCGCGGAAAGATCATTCTCCTCCGGAGAGGATTCGAGTACGAAGTCGAATGGGTTTCGTCCAAAGATCCGGTGTTATCCTGTGTCGGCTGAATAGACGCGTGGGCAGCCTTTGCGCGGTCTTTTGTGGGTGATCTGGGTTTACGGTCAACATCATTCGATTACCGAAAGGACGCATGGAGTGACGGAGCGAATGTGAAAGGGAAACAAGCGGTGAGTCTACTGTTACAGCTTGGCCAATGAGCGTGCCAACCGGCTCCACGCGTACAGCACTACTGCAGGGGCAACGGTTTATGGGTTCGGATTACGGCATTATGATAGTCGTTGTGAGCGTGATCACGCTTGTCATACTGTTACTTCTTTTTGTGCGGGACAATTATTGGAATAAGGCGTGGGAGCAGGTCGCCAAGCCGCTTACGCTCCAAGAAGTGTTTCGAGACTGGATCGCCTATGTGCTGATTTTTTCCACTCTTTCGCTGCTGCTCCGCGCGCTGCTGTGTGTGGTGTGTTCTCACTGTGAGTCGTGTTAGCGGTGCGCGATCAGGTTGCCGGCGAAAGGTGCCCTCTGTTCACAGGTCTAGCCAAGAAGTTGCATTGCGGAACGCCTACCCTGCCAAAACCACGGGATCTGAGGCCGGCGTAGCCTCCGTTTGTGACCAGGCGATTCTCATTCTGAAGAGCCGGATCCAGGATGTAGCGAAATGACCGGAACTGGTACACCCGCCGAGTCCGTCGTGACAGAGGCCTAGCAGGTTACAGCCCTGCGCGTGGGAACCACCACACCGTGCGATAACGAGACCCGATAGGAGCGCTCATTCTGTCAGTTTGGATCGATCGAGCCACCCGGCATTGTGCTGCTGGACGATCGCCGACGCTGGTATCGAACGCTCCTTTTCAAGCCGGTCGCGGTTGTGCCAGGAAGCGGTAGCGCGATCCGGGTAAGATCTCGATCGATCCCGCACCACTGTTCTCCAGTTTTCGGCGAAGAAAACGAACCAGGTGATCGAGTTCCTCCGGCGCAATTCTCCCTCGATCCTTCTCAGGGAGGTCGACCAAGTCCTCACCGCGTACCAGCTCTCCTTCTCGAGTCAGCATATATCGAAGCAGCCTCAGTTCCGTGCTTGAGACGGTGACTTGTCGCTCCTGCAAAGACACCACGAAGAATGGCCCCTGCACCGTGACCCTGTGATCTGAGAACGGTTCCGCCTCAGGAAGTGGTGCATGCGTTCGGCGCAGCACCGCCTGCACGCGCGACACGACCTCACGGGGACTGAACGGTTTCACCACATAGTCGTCCGCCCCCATTTCAAGGCCGGCGATGCGGTCTTCCTCGGTCCCGACTGCCGTCAGCATAATGATGGGGATATGCCTGGTGGAGGGAGTTCTTCGCACCAATCGGCAGATCTCATATCCGCTCATGCCGGGCAGCATGAGATCGAGCAGGATCAGCGACGGGAGGAGGTGTTGCACATCTTCCCATCCGCGGCGACCATCGGTGGCCAGCGCGGTGGCGAAGTGGGCGTGGCGCAACGCACGATCCAGTAGAGTGGCGTGGAGCGGCTCGTCCTCGATGATGTGCACGACTTGGGCGGTCATAGAACGTCATATTAAGGACACACTGTTTCCAGCTTCTCACGGCTCTATTGCCTTGTTGTTAACTCGATCATTTCGGCGACCGGGACTTCGCATCCGCCCCCAACTCACGCAGAAACGGTACCGGAGCCAGCAAAAGTTAACAATTCTGTAACATTCCGTTTTCACTCCCGCAATCTGACAGTTCTACCTTGTGGCTGCACGAGGGTTCATCCGCATTATAGGAGGCATAAATGGCGCATCCCGAGCAATCTCACAAGCGGCCACGGCGACAGTGGGGCATGATCGGCGGACATATATTGGCCTTTGCACTGCTGTTTCTTCTCGGCGCTCTGGAGTTGGTCCATGCGGAACAAAGTGGACCCTTCGCCACCTTAATGGTCGATCCCAGCCTCGAACGATATAGCCCGAAATCTCAAGTGACCGGTGGCTTTCGAGTCCAGGGATCCGACACCATGCATGCGCTGATACGCCGTCTCGTGCTGGATTTCCAGTCCCGCCAACCCAAGGTCACGATCGATCTCAAATCCGGGGGCTCAACCAAGGCCATCACAGAGTTCCTCGAACCGCCCCAGCCAGGACGGATCGTCGTTAAGGAAGAACGTGCGAAGCAGGCCCTCCTCGTGAGCAGCTCGCGCGAACTGATGGATTCCGAGGTGAAGCAATTCTCGACTCAACGAGGGTACGAACCCCTGACCATCCCGATCGCGGTGGACGCCGTCGCCCTCTATGTCCATAAGGACAATCCGTTGACGGGGCTGACCCTAGATCAAGCTGATGCCATCTTCTCGACCGCCCGCCACCGGGGATACAAAAAAGATGTCGCGGTTTGGGGGGACCTGGCTTTGGGCAATGGCTGGACAGCCGCACCGATTCAACTCTACGGGCGTGACCGCAAGTCTGGGACGAGGGCCTTTTTTCAAGAGCATGTGCTGGCCGGTGGGGATTTCAAACCGACGATGCACGAAGAACCAGGCGCCGCGTCGGTTATCTTGGCCCTCGGTCGCGATCAGTTGGGTATCGGCTTCAGTGGGATCGGGCTGCAAGCCTCCAACGTGAGGATCGTCCCGCTGGCAGAAAATGACGGCATGCCCTTGATCACGCCGTCCCCCGCCACCGTTGCGGACCAAACTTACCCCCTTCGCCGTCTTTTGTATCTCTATTTTGACAAGGAACCCGGTAGTTCCCTGCCGCCTGCGGTGCAAGAATTTCTGGAATTCGTCAAGAGCCGTGAAGGGCAGGAAGCCGTCGTGCGAGCGGGTTTTTATCCCCTGCCGATGGATCAGGTGGAAAAGCTGTCGGTTGCGTTGAGAGCGGTCCCCATGTCGGGTGCCGCGTCAAAACAGTAAAGAAGGTGGTAGGGATAACGGATGTGGATGCAGCCGAGGTCAGGGAGAGGAGGGCTTCCGCGTTGCCGGTTTCTTGGGTTTTGCGCCGTCCGACTCTCGCCGGAGCCTTGTCAGTTCATCCTTCAATTCCTGTAACTGCTGCGTCTGTTGATTCAACCGATCCCGAAGATCGAGGTTTGACTGGGTCAGTTCACGAATCTGAAGTCGGAGGTCTTGCGGAGCTTCGGTCGGCTCCGCCGTGACCACCGGTGCCGTCCCCGCCGAGGTCGGCTCGCGCTTGCTCTTTGCGACAGCCCCACCCCTATTCAGACTATCTTGAGCCAGCAGTTCCTTTACGTTGAGGGAGAGGTGCACGGTTTCGAATGGCGCCCAACCCGGCTCATCCGACGCCGGCAGGGTCGCTGCCCGATGGGGATGGGCGACGCCAAGCTTCATGCCCTTCGTATCCCGCACATCCTTTTCATCTCCTCCGGCCGTGTCCGCTCGGGCGAAGGCCTTATGATCCGTCACCACCACGTGCAAATAGGCGCCGCGGATAAACAGCGCACCGGTCGTCGCATCACCGTAGGCGGATGTGGGATTCGGAAGAGAAAAGAAAACACGCTGCGCGGGCGTGGCCTGTCGAAACGCATCGGCGATCGGCATCGTCATCACGCGAAGATCCGCATCATCAAAAAGCGGGATTGAGCGCGGCGTATCAAACCAACCCACGATCGTTCCACTCCATCCGCTCACACGAACGGCCCCCAGCAACACCAGCAGCTCTTGGGTGGTGAGAGATGCCGGATGCGCGTTCAGCGCCGGGGGAGACGAACGTTGCACGGAGGGATCGGTCTGGAGACCGATCTGAACGCCCTGCTGATTATAGATGACTCGCTCGTTTCCGAAAGTCTGGCAGGCCGACAATGCCAGAGAGAGCAGGCTGACGGAAAACAATAGGCGCAGGCTCTTGTGGTGCCGTCGCCACGCAGGGGGTCCTACTCGCATACAAACTGGACTCCCCATAGCCGGTCCATACCCATCTGACCGCGCCATGCCCGATCGGCTGCCTTGCTGACCTTGGGGATTTCGCCCTCTCGAACAATGCGTGAGCCTTTGAGACATTTCTCGGCGATCAATTGAAAAGCCTCGCGACGTCCGGAGGACGCCAGCACCTCGACATCAGTTTGAAAAGGATAGGATACGAGCCCGCCATTCTCCGTAGTACGCACGTAGGTGGCCTCCCTTGCGCACCCCGCTGCGACGGCGAGCAGGAGGATCAGGCAAGCCTGACCTAGGCAGGGGGTCAGCAGGACCATGGACTCGTCATGCCTTTTTCCCTCACTGTGGAACACAATAGGTGTCTTCCTCCAGCGGTTCATACCCTCCACCGGCATTATAGGGGAATTCAGCGATCTCCTTCCCGCCCGTATTCCAGACGTGCAGACATCGAGCGGCCAGGGAAGGCAGGCTGCGTTGCACGTCGTCCACGACCACCGCCTTCGCTTCTTGAGTCGTCCCGATGACGATCAGCCGATTGCCGGGTTTCAGCCACTTGGGATCGAGGGAGCCCGCATAGAATATGGCAAACTCCCCAGAGCGCCTGCCCATGTCTTTCGGCCCGTACGCTGGTTGCTGGACGATCGGCAGCTGCGTGGCAATGATAATCAGGCCTCCATTCCTGCCATTCGCCTGCACGACACGCCCACCAAGCTGAACCTTCTGCCCGGTCTTGGCGTTTGGAATGGTCCGCCAGGCGGTAAAGTCAAACTCCTTGTCCACATCGTTTGTGGCATCGGTCGGAAAGAGTTGAACCGGCGCACAGGCGGTCACGGCGAGAAAAATCACCAGGACGAT
>JACQHN010000293.1 GCA_016199015.1 Nitrospira defluvii | reverse complement strand
TGGCCCTCTTCAAAAAGGAACAGGTTCGCTCGGAACAACCGCTTCGGTTTCCCTTGCAGGACGTCTATAAGTTCGATGCGCGACGGATCTTGGCTGGGCGCATCACAGCCGGTCGTTTGAAAGTCGGGGACCAATTGGTCTTCTCACCCTCGAATAAGACGGCGGTGGTGCAGTCCATTGAAGGGTTCAACGTCGATCCGCTGCCGAGTGAGGCGCAAGCCGGGCAGTCGGTCGGGATCACGCTCGACGAACAGATCTTCGTGGAGCGCGGAGAAATTGCCTCCCACCGGGATTCGATTCCGTTGGTCTCGACAGCCATTCGCGTGAACTTATTCTGGATGGGGAGACGGCCGCTTGAAAAGGGCCGAAAATATTCGTTGCGGCTCGCCACACGAGAAGTGGCCTGTGAGGTGGCTGCCATCCATCGCATCATCGATACCGCCGACCTGGCGCAGCTACAGGAGAGTCAGTCGGTGACCAGGAACCAAGTGGCCGAATTGACCTTGCGCGTCAAGGCGCCGCTGGCGTTCGATCTCTCGTCATCATTCGAATCGACAGGGCGGTTCGTCCTGGTCGACGAATACGACATTGCCGGCGGCGGGATTATTACCGAGCTGGTGCATGACGAGCAGGAAGGCTTGCGCGAGGAGGCACGGCAGCGGGAATATGCATGGCTCACAGGGGATGTTCGGACGGAGGATCGAGCCGTACAGTATGGACATCGGGCCGCCATTGTGTTGTTTACGGGATCGGCGCAGACAGGCAAGACGTTTTTGGCCAGACGAGTGGAAGCACTGCTGGTCGCCGATAGCCGGCATGCCTATTTGTTGGAAGGCGAGAATCTTTTGCAGGGATTGGACGCGGACTTATCCGCCGTCGATCCTTCCTTCGCCGCTGAACGGGTGCGTCGGTACGGAGAGGTTGCGAGGCTCCTGATCGATACGGGGCTTATTGTCGTGTCGACGAGCAAAACATTCGGCATCAATTATCAGCGGATGGCGGAAATGATTCGGACATTGGTCCAGCCGGCCCCGGTCATCGCCGTGCATATGAGCAGGGCCGGCGAAGAGGCTCCGCCGAATACTGACCTGCATTTTGCCGGACCGCAGGATTTCGACGGGGCGGCCCGTCAAATTCTTGAGGAGCTGAAACGACGGGGAGTGCTCATCCAAACATCCGGAACAAAGTCCGCCAGCCAGTATTCAATTTAGTGAGCGCGCGGGGCTGTTTGACTCCATCGAAACCGCTGTGGTAGCGTTCTTCATCAACAATTTCGAGGGTTTTTCATGACCATGGCTGCCGGCAAGGATCTCAAGTCGATCCTCACGAAGCTCCAGTATTCTGACGATGCGAAAGTCGTTCAGCAGATCACTGCGCAGATGAAGCAGGTGCAGGCGCGAATGGCCGGCGTCAAGCAGAAGCTGGTGGTGATGAGCGGCAAGGGCGGAGTCGGGAAGAGCATGACGACCGTCAGCCTCGCGCTGGCGCTCGCACGTCAGGGCGCGAAAGTCGGTGTGCTCGATGTTGATCTGAACGGCCCCTGCGTCCCGAGGATGATGGGGCTGCATGGTCAGTCGCTGACCATGACTCCACAGGGGGCGCTGCCTCCCGTCGGCCCGCTCGGCATTAAAGTGGCCTCGATGGATTTTTTCCTCGATGATGCCTCGCCGGTGCGTTGGAAGGGACCGATGGACTTGAGCCCAGTGTGGCTGGGCTTGATGGAAATGAACGTCATTCGAGAATTTCTGGCCGATGTCATCTGGGGAGAGTTGGACTATCTTCTGGCCGATCTGCCGCCTGGTGCGGCTGCCGATAAACCGCCGGTCATCGCGGGATTCATTCCCGACCTAGCCGGTGCGATCGTCGTGACGACGCCGTCGGAAGTCGCCTCCGATGTGGTGCAGAAATCCGTGACCTACGCACGGGATATGGGCATACGGGTGCTAGGTATCGTTGAAAATATGAGTGAGTATCGCTGCCCCTCCTGCGGGGCGGAGAATGAACTGTTTGAAGGGAATACCGAGGCGATGTGCGAAGTGCTGGACCTGCCGTTGCTCGGTCGTATCCCGTTCGACCGCAAGTTGGCCAAGACGTTCGATAAGGGACAGCCGCTCCTCGATCCTGACTATCCGACGATCCAAAAATATCAAGACATCGTCGGGCGGATTCAAACGTTGCTGGATTACAAAAAAGTCCTGGCGGAAAAGCTGTAAGCGCACCGACCCGGAAGGGGGATCCTATGAAGTTCGTTTGCCTGAACTGCGAGACCTACATGACGTTTCAGAAGGTCGAAAAACCCGGTGAGGGCTCACTCGGTGTCTTCTTCGGCTGCCCATCCTGCGAGGCCAAATTCTCCATGGTGACGAATCCGGGCGAGACGCAAATGGTCGCATCGCTTGGCGTGAAGCTTGGAGGCCGCACGGAGACGGCTGAACCGTTCGAGATGACCCGTGGGACGCTCAAAGAGGAAGCACAGGCCGGCGCAGGGCAGATGGCCGCGTATCTCAACGAGAAGATCCAGGGCGGGCAACCGGTCACGGCTGCTGAGAAGCCCAGTACGCCGGAGGCCGGTGGAGAGAAGACCTCCGGCGGCTGTCCGTTCTCCGCGATGGTGGCGGAAATGGGATTGACCTCCGGCAGCAAGCCGCAGAACGGGAACGGCACGAGCGAATTCACGTGGACGGCGGATGCTAAAGAAAAGCTGGAGCGCCTGCCGTCGTTTGTGAAACCGATGGTTCAGAGCAGCGTCGAGGCCTATGCACGTAAGCAGGGGTACAAAAATATTACGCTGCAAGTCATGGACGATTCAAAAAACGATTCGCCCAATGGTATTGCCTGGACCAAAGATGCCGAACAGCGCATGGACAACATTCCTGACTTCATCCGACCGATGGCCCGCCGGGAAATTGAGCGGATTGCCAAGGAGCGCGGGTTAACAGAGATCACCGCCCAGGTGATGGATGAGGCCAAAGAGAAATTCATGAAGTTCATGTAGCCGACGAATACATGTGTGAGCCGAGTGTGTGGCCCATCCGGCTGTTCGGATGGGCCGTTCCATTCCCGCCTTCTTCTCCTTCTCGACTGCTTTTTTGTCTGAGGCTTCTTGGGCTGCGGCTCGTGGCACTGCTCTGTCTCGTGGTCCCGATGTGGGATGCCTCCTCTGCGATGGCCCAGCATGCCGAACAAGGCCATTCCCGGGTTGCCGAGGAGCAGGCGCATCACCATGGAACTGGAACAAAGACCTCTTGGGAAGGGTCGGCCCGAGGCATCGCCTATTCTGAATTCAATCATCATTCAGCCGGCGTCTTTCTGCTCCTGATCGGGCTGAGTGAAGTCCGTCAAGCTCTGGGATGGCCGGCTCTTGTGTGGACCAGGTTCCTGCTTCCCGGCGCCTTGACGGTGGGAGGAATCTTTCTCCTTATTTGGAGTGATCATGACTCTTGGCCGATCGGGTCGCTGACTTTCGTGCAGACGTTCTTCGGCGATGATCCGGAGATTTTTCAGCACAAGGCCTATGGGATTCTGGCGTGCGCGGTAGGAACAATCGAATTCCTGCGGCGACTCGGCTGGTTTGCCCATGCGGCTTGGACCGTGCCGCTGCCGCTCTTTGCGATCGTCGGTGGCCTCATGCTGTTCAGCCATTCTCATGGTGACCATCCTGCTGCCTACAGGATTGCACTGCACCATGCGATCATGGGCACCATGGCCATTACGGCCGGGTCATCCAAATTGGTATCCGGCTGGCGAGGGCGGCAGCTCATGAGGGAACGATCTTATTGGGAACTCATTTGGGCAAGCCTCGTGCTCGTGATAGGTCTGCAGTTGCTCATTTATTCCGAGTAAGGTCATTTCTGCATCGCTGACAATCCCCGTAGCGGAGCCTAATCCGACAGGTATATCGAACGAAGGTGTCCATCCGCCACCGCGGTCAGCGTCCAAGTGTTCGTCCGATCGCGTTGACACCCCTGTCGGGTCTGTGTTAGCTGTACTTTTTTAAAGCCAGATTTCGATGCGTGACTGGACCAGGCCGAGAGTTGGCCAGTTCAGGAAGAGGAGTCGCCATGGGTGGCCACAGTCATTGGGCAACAATTAAGCGCCATAAGTCGGCTGTCGATGCGAAGCGGGGCAAGGTTTTTACCCGCATTATCCGCGAGTTGACGATCGCGGCGAGGTCAGGCGGTGATCCTGACGGCAATCCACGTTTGCGATTGGCGATTGCCAAAGCCAAAGAAGCCAACATGCCTGGCGATAACATGAAAAAGGCCATTCAGCGCGGCACAGGGGAACTGCCCGGCGTCACGTATGAAGAGTTTTCGCTCGAAGGATACGGTCCCGGCGGAACGGCAGTGTTGATGGAAATTACGTCGGATAATCGTAATCGTACGGTGGCCGAAATCCGCAATTTGCTGACCAAGAACGGCGGCAACATGGCGGAGGCAGGTGCCGTGGCCTGGCAGTTTCACAAAAAAGGTGTCTTGGTGGTCGAAAAGGGAGAAGTTGAGGAAGACGCTCTTCTGACCATTGCCTTGGAAGCCGGCGCTGAGGATGTCAAAGTGACCGATAAGACCTTTGAAGTGCTGACCAGCCCGCACGATTTTGAGGCGGTTAAAAAAGCGCTGAGTGACGCAAAAATCGAGTGTACGCTTGCCGAATTGAACTTCATTCCCCAGAATACGATTGCGTTGGAAGAGAGACCGGCCGAGCAAATGTTGAGGCTCATGGAAATTCTGGACGAACACGATGACGTGCAGAAGGTCCACGCTAACTTCGACATTTCAGATGAGGTCATGGAGAAAGTTGCCGCCGCCACTGCGTAATTCGGGAGAATCGGCACTGAGAATCGAGTCTCGCGCAGCGCGTTCAACAGTCCGTCCGGTTCACGTCCCACTGCTGACCTCATGATCGCCTTACTGACGGGCCTCATGGCCTTCAAGGCGCCTTCCCAGGTGACGCTTGATGTCCACGGCGTCGGCTACGAAGTGTTGTTTCCCCTCAGTACCTATTATTCGTTACCCAATCAGCGCGAGCTCGTGACGCTCAACATTCATACCCATGTGCGTGAAGATGCGATTCAACTCTATGGGTTTTTGACCGCAGCGGAGAAAGAGGCCTTCCTCCTGCTGACTGGGATCTCCGGCATTGGGCCCAAATTGGGGCTCAGCGTCCTCTCTACTCTTTCGGTCCGCGACCTCTTCGCAGCCATTCAGGCGGGTGACATCGAGAAACTGGGAACAGTCTCCGGTATCGGCAAGAAGTCTGCGGCGAGAATCGCCCTGGAGTTGAAAGACAAGGTGGCGAGACTGCATCCGGTCGGTGAACCAATCGATTCGGAGAATCGACCAGTCGGCAATCCTCTCTACGAAGACGCCTTGTCGGCCCTCGTGAACCTTGGGTATCGGCTTCCGGATGTGAAAGATACGCTGAAGAGAATCGAGAAATCAGGGACAGCGGTGCAAGGCTTGAAGGATGTGATTCGCGAGGCACTCAAAGATCTCGCCAAGGGGTGATGCATGACGACAATTTCTCGTACAGGATGGACCTTCTGCCGATTAGGCGGCGTCGTGGGACTCGCGCTGTGCGGATTGCTGCTATGGTCAGGCGCAATCGACCTTGGTCGAGCAGCTGAAGGAGAGGAACCCAAGTCCATCCGCAAGACCTGCGGTATGTGCCCGGAAGGTTATGCCACCACAGGCGTGACCAACGCGCCGGAAATCTGCAAGGATGGGGAGCCGACCTTGGTGCAGTGTGTGCCATTGGGCGGCAACATGCTTTCCGTGTGCGGGCCTTGCCCAGAGGGGTACTCTGAGATCGGCCATTCGAACGTGCCCTCACGCTGCGGGTCCAAAGACGGCGGGCTCGTGTCACAGTGCCAATCGATGCAGTTGGGATCCAGCATGCCCGATCCCAGTCAAGGCGGCGTGAAATGCCCGCCCGATTGCGGGAGCACGGCAGCTCCTGGACAGGGGGCCGCACCGCCGCCTCCAAAATTCAGGCCGTCACCGGAACACAAATAGCGTTGTATTGTTTGATCCGCTGGATTCTCTTATGTCCGACCGCACCGTGACCAACCAATTGACTGACGATGAACGTGGCATCGAAGCCGCGCTCCGCCCGCAAAGCTTGCGAGAATATGTCGGCCAGTCACGTATGAAGGACGCCTTGGAGATCTGCATCGAGGCAGCCAAGCGCCGCGGTGAGGCCCTAGATCATGCCATTTTTTACGGACCTCCGGGGCTCGGCAAGACGAC
>JACQHN010000292.1 GCA_016199015.1 Nitrospira defluvii | reverse complement strand
GCCTCGTCACGAAGGCAATGCCAGACAGGCTCCTAGCCCGCATGAATCAGGAGGGCTTCTGCTGCAAGCGCAGATTCACGGCTGCGACGAGCCGTCGGCGGGCAGGCTCGTCACTCGCCCCCTCGACGCACTGTTCACGTAGGCCTCGGAGCCTCGCGGCTCCGCCTGCCCATCTCGCACGCGACTGCGCGATGAACCGTCATGAATAACGTGGGCCAGCAGGCTGTTGAACAAGTCCGCCTGCTGTAGCTGCTTCCGGCTCAGAGCCATATGCTATCAGCTCATCGAGAGCCGGTTATCGTGTCGCCGGAGACGCGGAATGAGGCGGGAGAGCTCGAATGAGGCGTTCGGCTTGCGCCTGGCTCGCCAAGGCCATTTTCATGGCCAGACCGCACAACGCAAACAGCGCAGCGGTGACCAGAAAAAATGCCACGGTGAAGGAGCCTGTGGTGAGAGCCCAGGCTTCGGAGTCTGCCCGGTGGCGCTCCAACGCTTGCGTTTCCTCCTCGCGGATCTGCCCCGCGATATTGTAAATCGTGTCCATCGTCCGGTTCCGTTGATTGACGGCCACCACCGACTTGGCGAAAGGAAGCCCCTCCGTGCGGCGGGTCACGATGGCATGGTCCATTTCGTCCGATCGCTGCTCGACCTGGGTTGCAAGATAGGCCACGCGGTTCTGCTGGGTAGTATTGTGCCTGGTGAGACTCCCGATACGCTGAATGCGACTCTCGATGGTATCGAGCGCATCACGATAGGGGGAGAGATAGTCATCGGATCCGGTAATGATATAGGCGCGTTGATTCGTTTCGGCTCCCGTGACGGTGCCCATCATGCGCTCCAGTTCGAGCAAGACATGCTGGCTCTGCGAGACCCAATTGTCGGACGTCCTCAAATGTACCAGACTAAGGAAGCAAGCCGCCACGATCGACTCCACCGCAATAAATCCGACGATGAGGCTGAGAATAAGGCCTTTGCCTGAACAGATTCGATGAAGCAATGTGGAACCTCCTCGAGAACGTGACAAGCCTATGAGTACCGGCCTCAGGGAAACATTGTCAACCCGATAAATCCCATCAGGTGTAGTGGGATCTGTCAAAGTGTCCCGTTGAGAAACAAATCGAATGCGTTGGCCCTTGTCACCTGTAGCGATTGTTTGTGGGTATGCCATTGCGCGAAGCAGCCAGCCGGTCTGTCCCGGCGTGAATCCAAACCGGTCGTCCATGGCTCTTAACAACTGAGCGTGGGAACGAGGCGCGCGTGCGCGCCGGCCGGTTGCATCGGCCGTTCATGATGGAAGGCGCGATCGCATAGGTACGAAGGGGCCGTAACCCTATCCATTGATTGGGAGGTGGAGCATGGCAAGAGTGGTCATCATCGGGGCGTCGATCGGTGGATTGCCGGCAGCCTATGAAGCTCGAGAGTTGCTGGCGAAGAAACATAAGGTGACGGTGATTTCGAATGTGGAGTCCTTCCATTTCGTGCCGTCCAATCCGTGGGTGGCGGTCGGTTGGCGCACCAGAAAAGACATCAGCTTTGCGCTGGGGCCGGTGCTGGAGAAAAAGGGTGTCGAATACATGCATGCCATGGCGGACCGGATTGAGCCGGAACAGAATCGCGTCATCACGTCGAAGGGCGAAGTCCCCTACGACTACCTGATTATCGCCACGGGTCCCAAGCTTAACTTTGCCGCGGTGCCCGGACTCGGGCCGAGCGGCTATACACAGTCGGTGTGCAATGTGGACCATGCGGAGCAGGCGTGGGGAGCCTATCAAGCGTTCTTGAAAGATCCGGGCCCCATTGTGGTGGGGGCGGCGCAAGGGGCCTCCTGTTTTGGCCCGGCCTATGAGATGGCGTTCATTCTGGATGCCGATCTCCGCAAGAAGAAACTCCGGAAGAAGGTGCCGATCTATTTTGTGACGCCGGAACCCTACATCGGCCATATGGGGCTCGCGGGGGTGGGCGCATCGCGGCGTTTGATGGAGGACGAGTTCGCAGAACATTCCATCAAGCCGATCCCGAATAGTGCGATCAAAGAGATTCAGCCGGGCAAGGTGCTGCTGGAGGGAGGGCAAGAGGTGCCGTTTCGTTATTCGATGATCATTCCGCCCTTTGCCGGAGTCGATGCGGTGGCAGGGACGCCGGGACTCTGCAACCCGAAAGGGTTCGTGAACATCGACGCCTACCAGGCCAATCCCAAGTATCGGAACATTTATTCGGTCGGTGTCTGCGTGGCCATCCCGCCGGTCGAGCAAACCCCGATTCCGACCGGGGCCCCCAAAACCGGCTACATGATCGAATCGATGGTGTCGGCAGCCGTGCATAACATCAAGGCCGATATCGATGATGATCCGAAACGGGAGACGGCTACGTGGAATGCCATCTGTCTCGCGGACATGGGCGACACGGGCGTGGCATTTGTGGCCTTGCCGCAAATGGCGCCGCGCAATGTAACCTGGGCGAAAAAAGGCAAGTGGGTGCATCTTGCCAAGATCGCGCTGGAGAAGTATTTTTTGCGAAAAATGAAAAAAGGCGTGAGTGAGCCCTATTACGAGAAGGTGATCTTGAAGGCTCTGGGCATCACCAAGTTGGAACGGCCGGCGTCATCGGCTCCGTGACGGCTCGCGTCGAGGCAACCGACAAGAAAGACCTTGCATGATCGATCAGGCATTGCGTTCCGTGCTGGCCGGCGTCCCGATCGGTCTGCAGCTCGGAGCCACAGGAACGGGTGGGGCCATTCTGGGGGTGCCGCTGATGGTCTACATTGCCGGCATCCCCATGCAGCAGGCCGCGGCGATGTCGCTGATGATTGTGGCGGCGTCCTCGTTTCTGGGCGCCTGGGAGTATGGTCGACAGGGGTTGGTTAAGATCAAAGCCGCCGCGGCGTTCAGCTGGACCGGCATGATCGGGGCATGGGGCGGAGCCTTCGGCCATCGTCTGGTTCGTGAAGAAGTCTTCCTGGTGCTGTTCGGCCTGCTCCTGTTGCTCGTCAGAACCTTGATCATGCGGCAGCGGACGTTGTTGGCCAAGACCGAGCGGGAAGAGAGTTGTGCGACCCGCTTTCCCCGCACCTGCTGG
>JACQHN010000278.1 GCA_016199015.1 Nitrospira defluvii | reverse complement strand
TGCTCCGGACGAGGCCGAGGCGTGACGACGGTTCCGGCGCAGCCGAGGATTTACCACATCACCCATGTGGACAATCTGGCTGCTATCGTCGGGGAAGGGGTGTTACTTTCTGACGCCACCATGCTTGCACGGGGTGGGCCGAGCGTGACGATTGGGATGTCGGAGATTAAGAAACGGCGAATTGAAGAGATCATGGTGCCATGCCATCCCGGCTCGATGGTGGGAGACTATGTCCCATTCTACTTCTGCCCTCGTTCGGTGATGTTGTTTCTGATCCACTGTGCGAATCACCCCGATCTGACCTATCGTAGTGGACAGGGGCCTATCATCCATCTGGAAGCCGATATGCACGACGTGGTGGCATGGGCGGAGAGGGAAGCGAGGAAGTGGGCCTTCAGCCTTTCCAATGCCGGCTCTTATTACGTTGAAATCCGAGACCGGCTCGATCAACTTGTCGAGATAAATTGGGTGGCGGTGTCGGAAACCGATTTTCGCTCTTCCGATGTGAAGGAAGGCAAGCAGGCAGAGTTTCTCGTACATGGCTCATTTCCATGGGAGTTAGTCCGGCGAATCGGGGTCTATTCAGCTGACATTAAAGCGCGATCTGAAGCGGCTCTCGTAGCCGCCAGCCACCGACCCCCTGTTGAAATTCTTCGCCATTGGTATTATTGAAGAGGAGCTGCCCCCATGATTGAGACCACCACAGGCGACATTTTGACCGCCGACGCGGAAGCGCTGGTGAATACCGTCAACTGTGTCGGGATCATGGGGCGAGGCATTGCTCTCCAATTCCGCAAAGCATTCCCTGAGAACTTCAAGGCCTATGAAGCAGTGTGCAAGCGCCACGAGCTACACCCTGGGAAGATGTTCGTCTTCGAAACCGGCAGCTTGACCAACCCGCGGTACATTATCAACTTCCCAACGAAACGGCATTGGAAGGGCAAGAGTCGGCTCGCCGATATTGAATCCGGTCTTCAGGCGTTGGTCGCGGAGGTGCGGCGACTCGGCATCCGTTCCATTGCGATTCCACCTCTGGGGTGTGGACAAGGGGGGCTCGATTGGGCTGAGGTACGGCCTCGGATTGAGCAGGCATTGGCGGCGGTCCCGGACGTACGAGTGTTGCTCTTTAGTCCCACTGGCGCGCCTGCCTCTGCGATTGCCACCTCATCTCAGCCTGTCCCGAAGATGACCGCCGCACGAGCGGCCCTCGTCGTGTTGATGCAGCGTTATCTCGCTGGGCTCATGGACCCTTTTGTCAGTCTTCTCGAAGTCCATAAGCTCCTCTACTTCATGCAGGAAGGAGGAGAGTCTTCGCTAAAGCTTCGTTATGTGAAGGCTCCTTATGGGCCATACGCGGAGAATCTTCGTCACCTGCTCATGAGCGTGGAAGGGCAGTTGACTTCCGGCTATACGGATGGAATCGACGACCCAGAGAAACCGCTCGAACTGGTGCCTGGAGCTCTTGCCGACGCAGATCTGTTCTTGGCAGGACATCCGGACACACAGCGAAGGTTCGAACGAGTTGCCGATCTTGTGCAAGGGTTCGAAACTCCGTTCGGTCTCGAGTTGCTATCCACTGTTCATTGGGTGGCCACTCGGGAAGGTGCTGCCACACAAGACAAGGCCATTGCGGCGACGTTCTCATGGAGTGAGCGGAAGCGTCGTTTCTCATCCCAACAGATAGGTCTTGCTTGGAATACCCTTCGTGACAAGGGGTGGCTCTCCGTTCAACCCGCCGCGCATCACGCGTGAGTACCGACACCAGCGAGAAGGGCCTCGAAAGCCTGATCGTCGCGGCGATGACCGGCGTCCCGATTGAAGCTTCTCCGAAAGAACCAGTTGTCGGCCACCCCAAAGCAGTTTATGGAGGTAGCGGCTGGCTCGCTGGTTCCCCTGACGACTACGACCGCGAGTTCTGTGTCGATCTTCCGCAGCTACGGACCTTCCTCCATGCCACACAGCCGAAAATAGCCGAGGCGCTGGACCTTAACAACGATAGCCCCGCTCGGCGCAAGTTCCTGGCTCGACTCCAAGGGGAGATTTCCAAGCGTGGTGTGATTGCTGTGCTTCGCCATGGGATCAAGGACGGCCCGCACCATGTCGATTTGTTTTATGGCACACCCTCGCCTGGCAATGAGAAAGCCGCTGCGCTGTATGTAGCTAATCGCTTCACGGTCACTCGGCAGCTTCGCTACAGCCGCGATGAGACGCAGCGAGCCCTCGATCTCGGTCTCTTCATCAACGGCCTTCCCATCGCCACGTTTGAACTGAAGAACAGCCTGACCAAGCAGACGGTTGAAGACGCCGTCGAACAGTACAAGCGCGACCGCGACCCGAGAGAAAAGCTCTTTGAGTTTGGGCGCTGCGTGGTGCACTTTGCCTTGGACGATCACGAGGTGCGCTTCTGCACGCATCTGAAAGGGAAAGGTTCGTGGTTTTTGCCTTTCAATCAAGGTTGGAACGATGGCGCAGGCAACCCTCCTAATCCGCACGGCATCAAGACCGATTATCTGTGGCGGCGGATGCTCACCCGTGAGGGGCTCACTGACATCCTGGAGAACTATGCACAGATCGTGGAGGAGAAGAATGAAAAGACTGGCCGCATGAAGGCGGTGCAGATCTGGCCGCGCTATCATCAGCTCGACGTAGTGCGAAAGCTCCTTGCGGATGCGCGGGAGCATGGGGTTGGCCAACGTTGCTTGATTCAGCACTCGGCAGGTAGCGGCAAATCAAACTCCATCGCCTGGCTCGGACATCAGCTCATCGGATTGCGCAAGGACGACACACCGGCGTTCGACTCGATCATCGTGGTCACAGACCGGCGAATACTCGACAAACAAATCCGCGACACGATCAAACAGTTTGCCCAGGTGGGCGCAACCGTGGGGCACGCTGAGCATTCTGGAGACCTGCGCAAGTTCATTGCCGAGGGGAAGAAGATCAT
>JACQHN010000269.1 GCA_016199015.1 Nitrospira defluvii | reverse complement strand
GTGTCTTGTGGCGAGGCGTCGTCATTCTTACCCGCCCACTCCGAGCCTGCCGGGACAGGCTCTTTGCCCATGGCGGTACGTGGAGCCTCGGAGCGATGCGAGAACGAAGCTGGCGGACTTTTTCCGCATCCTGCTAATATCTACGAGCGTCGCAATCGACTGGATGCTTGTGTATGATCGCCGGAATGAGAAGACTGGTTTCGCGCTTGGGGCTCGTGGCTGCGTTGACTCTTCCCGGATGCGCGTCCTGGCTTATGAAAGGCGAGCCGCCGGAGGTGCTCGTGACCAACGTTACGCCGACGGAAGCCAGCGCCTTCGAGCAACGGCTTCAAGTCGATCTGCGCATTCGCAACCCCAACGATTTCGATCTCGCCGTCACCGGCATCGATTTTCGTCTCGATCTCAATGGACACCGACTTGCGCGTGGACTGGGCAATAAGGAACTGGTCGTGCCGCGCTTGAGCGATGCCGTGATGTCGGTGGAGACGAGTACCTCCACCCTACAAGTCGTCCGCCAATTCCTCTCCTTCTCACACGAGCAGACGCTCACCTACCAGGTCACAGGCGTGCTCCATACCAAGGATGGTCGTCTCCCGTTTGAAAACTCAGGCGTGCTGTTGGAAAAGGGAGCGCTTTCCGGATCTCCTGTCACTCCCTAAAAAGGCCGCCCCCTTCATTCGTCGTTCGTGCAACGTGAGCAGCTGTAATGTTCAATGTTGAGTGTTCAATTGAACATTGAACATGTTGGTTCCATGGAGGGCCGGTTCACACTTCACCGGAATCGAAATCGCAACTGGCGGGCTTGTTCAGCCGCCTGCTAGACGCCTCCCCATGACCGCGCCCCTTGCACCAACTCCGGCTGCTGTTGTTCAAACTGTTTCATCATCAGCCCGATGGCTTCTTCCGGAGTTTCCACCGCGGCAATTAACCGGCCTCCCAGTTTTTTGAAGAACTTTTCTTCGGTCGGGCTGGCCCCCACCAAGATGACCGGTTTTCCCGCTTTCAGCGCGAGCGCCACCTCCGAAACGGTTCCCGCTCCTGTCAAACCGCAGGCCACCACCACATTACTGGACATGACATTGACGTTGTTTCGGGCATTGCCCATTTCGGTGATGATGGCCAAATCGACATATTTGGACACGCGTTCCCGAGCCGAAGGAAGCACGCCGATCGTCAAGCTGCCGGGAACGCGCTTGGCGCCTTGCGAGGCCGCGTCCATGACACCCACATCGCGGCCGCCCGTCAGCACCACCCATTCCCGTCGCGCGATCAATTCACCGAGCACCCGGGCATTGTCGATATCTTTTTTTCTGGCCTTGGCAGGACCCATGACGCCCACAATGTATCGCATGCCCATCCTTACGTTCGCCCGCCACACTGCGGCTGCCACCACCCGCTCACCGCCACGGTCGCATAATAAATGGCCCAGGCCTCCGGATCATCAGCCAGGCTGCAGTACAGATCGATGTCCGTATCCGCGACCATGCCTGTCGCTACATACTTCACCCGAAGTTGTTCGGCGGACAGCTTCATCAGCTGTGGAATCAGCCCGCCTCCGGCCGACAGATGCCCCTCATATTCCACCGTCAGTTGGCTCAAGTGATGCTGCTGGAACAGCGCAGGCAACTTCGCTCCCAGCGCATAGTCCATTCCAATGGACGTAAACATGCGTTCAATGGCATCGGTCACGCGTCCAAACGCCACCCGGGTTTCATCCGGGCCGGTCACCGCCCGCGCCCCTTCGAAATCAGGCTCTTCAATGACCACCCAACCGCCTGGTTTGACGCAGCGCAGCATGCGCTCAAACGCCGTCCGATACTCTGCGATATGAATCATGACATACCGCGCATGCACCAGATCGAACGTGGCCGGAGGAAGGTCCATGTCACAGATATCGCCCTGGAGAATGTCGATGGTCGAGCTGCTGCTATTGCGCAAAAAGCGCGGATTGCTGTCAAGGGCGACTACTTTCCCCGAGGGACCGACCCGCTGTTCCAACCACCGCACGATAGACCCGGCCCCCGCCCCCACTTCCAAACAATGCCATCCGGTCGTCAGACCGGTCGCCAGCATCCGGCGTTGCGTGCCCAGATCGAAAATCCGCTCCAGCATCTGCAACCGCTCGAGCTCGCGCGGCTCTTCCGCCGCGTGGAACACATAATCCGTCTTCAACATCTCTCGTCCTTTGTTGGGCACCATGAATAAGCTCCGGCGCCGATATGCCGCGTCTTGTTAAAATCGTGAGCCCGGTAACGTGACATCGGCTCGTACCCAGGCGGTACGAAACCGGGTTTCTTCCTGCGCGGCGTCCTTGTTCTGCGCCCGCAGGCTTTGGACGAGTCCTTGCAACGCCCACCCGTTCTCGGGATTGAGGCGCAGATCTTCACGGTAGACTGATTCGGCTTCACTCGGACGTCCCGCCAGCAACAGCACCGCTCCCAGATTGTGGCGAACCGGTTGAAACCAGAAGGGTGGCTCGCTGTAGGGCAACGCGGCCTCCAGTTGGAGCGCCTCGCGTAAGGCCTGAATGCCCGCATCGTACTGGCCGCGCCGTGCTGCCAGTTCCCCGACCAACACCCGTTCGGCCACTTTCAGGATGGCGCGACTGGTCTTGGCTTCCGCAGTCTTCGCTTTGGCAAACGGCTTCAGGGCTTTTCGAAGATTCGACAATTCACCCTCGGCACTCCCAAACCGTGTCGTCGCGGCGAATGCCAGCCCACGCACATAGTGCCAGAGGCCGGTGGTGAACCGCATTCCTTTGGGAGGCGGAGGTTGCCGGATCACGTCGCTCCAGTGACCGAATCGAGCCTGAGTCAATAACAACGTCGGCGCATACCATTCCAGAGACGGCTCCTTGGCCACTTCTTCGTCCGAAACCTTCGTCAGGAGATCCCGTCCGGCCTGGAAGGCCTCCGCACTCCGGCCTTCCATCATCAAGGAGGCATTCAGAAAATGGAGATTGTGCGCATAGTACCCCGCCGCATAATTCCCCTCCAGCGGATGGTGGGTTAAATACTCGTGGTCCACCGTTGCAGCTGTGGCGTTGCGTTCAGACGCCTCCCGATAGAGCCCCAAACGCATGTAGATATGCGCCGGCATATGCACGAGATGTCCGGCGCCAGGCATGAGCGAGGGCAATCGTTTGGCACAGTCAAGCGCTCGCTGGGGTTCAGCTGACGCTTCGACGGCGTGAATGTAGTAGTGGCAGGCGCCCGGGTGATTCGGGTTTCGCTGCAGCGCCGCTTCCAACGTCGCGACGAGCTCATCTGTCCCCGCTTGAGGGCGCCCATCCGACCGCCAATAGTCCCAGGGCCGGAGAAGCATCTGTGCTTCCGCAGACAGCGTCGTCGCATCCACGTCATCGGGACACTCCCGCGCCAGACGACGCATGGCCTTCGCATAGGCCTCGTCCTTCGCCCGCCGGGTGAGAGACCGTTTGAGTGAGTACCGCGCAGCCAAGGCCTCAACGTACGCCCGCTCCCTGGGAGTGGCCTGCGCCAGATGCAACGTGGCCTTGCGCAGGGCCTCAACGGCGCGTGGCTCCGCTTTCGGATCCATGGCTGCATTAATGTTCGGCCCCAGGCTCAACGCCACACCCCAATAGGGCATAGGCGCATCAGGATCGAGACGGGACGCTTCCGTGAAGGCGGTGATGGCTTCCTCATGATTGAAGGCATAGACCAGCCTGAGCCCTTGATCGAAAAACTGCTGCGCACGTTCGGACGTCGTCGTGATCTCGTGATGCCACGTGCCGAGATTGTCGAACAGCGTCACCTCCGCCCAAGCCGCTCCGGCAAAAAGAGGCACGGCCAACCCTACGACCATCAAGCCCTCAAACACCGCCCTTGCATATCTGCCTTTCGTCATCGACCACGCTCCTGATCTTTTTCTGTCGGGTGTGAGACGGGCGAGGCCGTCATCCTCTGCCGACTCAACTGCCGCACAGAAAGGCACAAATTAGCAGTCCCGTCGAGAAGATGCTAGTCGGAGAGCCGCGACAAGAGACGATGTGGAGGGAATGGCCCGAGTCAACCGGATGGGTTCGTTGGCGGTTTCGGTATTCGATGCGCCCAAAAAAACCTGATGCCAGGTGAACCAGCAAGGAGTAAGGACTGTTGAAAAACTATTTTAGAGACGGATGGAGCCCCCTCTGCTCGACGGTGTGCGTTCACGAGAATTCCACATGCAGGATGCTCAAAATAGCCGTCTCCTTCGTTCGTGAAGCGTCGTTCGTCTCTCGTCCGCAGAAAAGAGCCTATGGCGTATAGCTGGTAGCAGGAGTCAGAGGAGCAGAGCGAATGGCCAATAGCCGATGGCAGGGAGCCCGGAATCAGAGGCGCAGATCTTCTCTTCCCGCCATCGGCCATACGTTATACGCTCCTGTTTCCCCCCGCCAGAAGCCATACGCTCAAATCCTCAACGAGATACGCTTCACGCTTCACGGATCGGAGCGTCGCGAGAACAAAGCTGGCGGACTTTTTCACCATCCTGCTAGAATCTGGTGACACTCGAGAAGTTGAAATCGTGGAGCCGCAGGGCCGGCACCAAGGCCTTGCCGGTTTCCGATGTCACGGCTTCTGCGGGCGTCGTGTAGGCGTCCACATGGCTGAAGGCGCGTAGCGGGCTGTCATGAAAGCGAAAGTTCCGCACCGCCGACACGACTTCGCCATTCTCGATTAGAAAGGTTCCGTCCCGGGTCATACCGGTCAGCGTCAGGTCGGACGGATTGACAGGGCGGATGTACCAGAAATTCGTTACCAGGATACCCCGCTGCGTCGTACGGACGAGATCATCGACGCGCGCACCAAGGGGATGTTCTCCCGACAAACAGGGAGACTCCAGCGTCGTCAAGGGATCGATATGATGCTCCTGCGCGGTATACCGATCATGGAGCAGTTGGGTCAACACGCCCGCCTCGATCCAGGTGGACCCGATCACGGGAAGTCCCTCACTCGTAAATCCATGTCCAAGAAGATCCGCATGGTCCGGCTGATTGAGCAACGACAGTCGCCGGTCGAGAATCCGCATGCCCAGCTTTCCGCTGAAGGGGCTCGCTCCCTTGTAGAATGATTTCGCGTCCAGCATCCAGATCATCCAACTCAAGAGCCCCGCGACGGCCGCCGGTTCGAGAATGACCGTGTACCGCCCGGGCGGCAATTCCTGCGGTTCGTCCGCGCCTCGCTTCGCCTTGTTGATGGCTGCCAAGGTGCGTTCCTGAACATGCAAGTGGTCGATAGACCGATGGGCTGCTGCCGACCAGCCGGTGGCCTCACCGGCCTGCACCGTCAGACTGAACCGTCCTTCGGTCCGTTCCTCGTAGGCCGATAGTCCGGTGCTGGCCGCCAGCGCCGCGACCGCAACGCTTGAGGCGACCGCCCCGGCGGCATTCAGATTTTCCATCTTGCATTGCCCGATCGCCTCACGAGCGTAATCCAGCCGCCGCGTGGGACCAGCGGCACTCGTTTCGGGGCGAGACGTCGGCAGCGACGGATATGATTGGGGCCCGACGGGCGGGAGATATTCCGGGTCTTCAGGCGAGACGCGAGCGATGCGCACTGCCCGCGTGAGCGTGTCTCGCACCGCTCCGGCGGTGAAGTCAGTGGTGGTCGCGGTACCATGTCGTCGCCCGAAGGCCGCGGTGATTGCCAGAGTCCCGCGACGCTGATTGACGTTTTGAATAATTTGATTGTTCGCAAAGCGAGTCGTGCCGCCATGGACATCGCGTAACGACACGAACGTGTGGTCGCCCGTCGAATGCTTCATCACGAGATCGGTCAAGAAGTCGAACTCCTGCCGACTCGTCAGCTTTGGCCAGGCGGTGGTGATCGCTGAAGTCATTCCTTGGCTTGTCCCGTCATCACGTCGACCCGTCGAAACCGGGCATGGGAGGCGGCATGGGTCATCCAGCCTGATTGGCCCGGCTGGCCCTTGCCGCAGGTGATAAAACCATAACGCCGGCGATGGGTGCGGTCGGCGATGCCATCGCACCGGCCCCAAAACTCCGGCGTGATGCCGTGATAGATCACATCCCGCAGCATATGCGTGCGCCGACCGTTTTCAACCAGCCAAAAGGCATCGCCGCCGAACTGAAAATTGTACCGCCGCTGATCGATGCTGTAGGACCCATGGCCCTCGATGTAAATCCCGCGCTTCACATCGGCCAGGAGTTCATCGACGGTCGCCGTACCCGGCTCAAGACCGATGTTCGCAATACGGACCATCGGCACGCTGCCCCAACTATCGGCTCGGTTCGACCCGCGTGAACGCTCCTCTTTGATTCTCGGCGCCATTTCACGATTCGTGCAGTACCCGACGAAGACCCCCTCTCGCACGATGTCCCACCGTTGGCAACTCACCCCGTCGTCGTCATAGCCCGTCGCCGCCAGAGTTCCCGGTTCGGTGTTGTCGGCCACCAGATTCACGTGGGACGAGCCATAGCGGTACGTGCCGCGTTTGTCCGGCGTCAGGAAGCTGGTGCCGGCGTAGTTGGCCTCGTAGCCGAGCGCGCGATCCAATTCACTGGGATGCCCGCAGGACTCGTGCATCGTCAACGAGAGATGCTCCGGATCGAGCACCAGATCGTACCGCCCAGCCTCGACCGCGGGGGCCTGCACCTTCTCTACCGCTTGGGCAGCGATCCGCGCCCCTTCGCGGACGAAGTCGGTCTCCCGAATCAGTTCATAGCCCATACGCAAATGCGGGCTGTTGAAGGAGCGGGTGGCAAAGCGTCCGTCGTGGACCGCCGTGGCAGTACAGTCGCCTTGGATCGCCAGCAGGGTAAACTCAAGATGGGAGCCTTCGGTGGAGACGAACAGTTTGCGATCGCGTTGCGCCCAGAGGCTGGCATGACTCCTGACCACGCCCGGGTGCCGCTGGATCGAGTCCATCGTGCTCAGAAGCAGCGATGTCTGTTCCTCTAAGGGAACCGCAAAGGGATCCAGACGGCAGGGGGTGATGACGCGATCGCGATGCACCGGCTCAGGCGCCAGGTGAACCTTTTCGATCGCCAGGGACGCCGATCCCTTCGCGATTTCCACGGCCAGATCGGCCACGCGCGGAATCTCTTCAAGTGAGAGGATGGAACTCGCCGCAAAGCCCCAGGCGCCCCGGTGCAATACTCGAATGCCGAACCCGCGATCGGAGGTGTCGCGAATATGCGCGATGCGCCGGTCTTCGCCGCTGATGGTGCGCGTCGTCGTGTCGAGCAGTCGGATGTCGGCATACTCGACCCCGGCCGTGCGCACACGAGTCAGCGCCAGCTCGACCAACTCGTCCCACAGGGGTCCGCTCATCACATCTCTTTCGTTACGAGGAAATGCATAAAAATATGGCGTAGTATAGCAAGATCGCGGCGGCCTATTCCTGCATTTTCATTGGCAAGCCATTCTCTTATGATGACCGCCGTATGTTACCCCCTGAACAGACTCCCCGCCGACGGCTCATCGAACTGCTGACCGGCACGTTGCGGTCCTCCCACCAACTGGCCCAGCTCCTGGGGATGCCGGAGCGCCAGGTCGAAGAACATTTAACGCATATTGTGAAGACCATCGCCCGCGATCCCTCGCGTACGTTTCTACTGGAACCGTCTGAATGTCAGGACTGCACATTCGCTTTTCGTGACCGAACCAGGCTCACCAGACCCAGCCGCTGTCCACACTGCCGCAGCGAAGCCATCACGTCTCCTCGCTATGGCATACGCGAAGAAGAGACGCGATAGGATCGCGGCTCTGTAATCCACGGCGCCGATGGCCGGCCTTGCATGAACTCGCATTCCACTTGGGGGTCCTCCGCCGGTTTGATAGGGTAGGCTCGACGCGACACCCAACATCACGCGCCCCACCCTATGACCTGGCTTCAATCCTTCTCCCTTCTTCGTGTTGCAGACCTGAAGCATGACCTGCTCGCGTCTGTCGTGGTCCTGCTCGTGGCCTTGCCGCTCTGCATGGGCATCGCTGTCGCCTCCGGCATCCCCCCAGGCGAAGGAATCGTCACCGGCATCATCGGAGGACTGGTAGTCGGTCTCCTGGCAGGATGCCCCCTCCAGGTGAGTGGTCCGGCCGCCGGTTTGACGGTCGTGGTCTGGGAACTGGTGCAGGTCCATGGGCGCGACCACATCGGGATCATCATTCTCTTGGCCGGCGTTATTCAGATCCTGGCCGCCTGGCTCAAAGTCGGCTACTGGTTTCGGGCCGTTTCTCCGGCTGTGATCCACGGCATGCTGGCCGGCATCGGGCTCCTCCTCCTCGCCAGCCAGTTTCATGTCATGATCGATGCCGTCCCGCAGAGCAGTGGTCTGGCCAACCTCTCGGCCATTCCGGACGCTATCTGGAACAGTCTGCTCACCAGCAACGATGCGGCCAGCAGCCATCACGAAGCGGCCTGGGTCGGGCTGTTGACGATCAGCACGATCGTCCTGTGGACGAAGTTCGCGCCGACCGCCCTCGGGCTGGTCCCGCCTATGCTGGTGGGTGTCACAGTGGCGACGGCGATCGGGGCCTTCCATCAGCTGCCGGTCAGTCATGTCTCGGTCCGCGACAACTTGTTCTGGGTTATCAACCTGCCTCAAGCCGACGACGTCACACACCTCCTCGATATGTCGATTTGGGCCAAAGCCTTGGGGCTGGCCTTTATTGCCAGCGTGGAGACGCTGCTGTCCGCCACCGCGGTGGACCAACTCCATACCGGCCCGCGCACCCGTTACAACCGCGAACTCTTCGCCCACGGAGTCGGCAACAGTCTCTGCGGCTTCCTCGGGGTGCTCCCCATGACCGGCGTCATCGTTCGGAGCGCAGCCAATGTGCAAGCGGGCGGACGCACCCGCATGGCGACGATATTTCACGGTATGTGGCTGCTGTTGTTCGTGTCGCTCCTGCCGTTCGTTCTCCGGCTCATTCCGACCGCCAGCCTGGGCGCCGTCTTGGTCTATACCGGCTACAAACTCATGAACGTGCAGGCGATCAAAGAACTCAAACCGCATGGCCTCAGCGAAATCGCCATCTACCTGGCGACCATGGTCGCAATCGTGACGACCAATCTCTTGCTCGGCGTGCTGCTGGGCTTGGGGCTGGCCGTGGGAAAACTCCTCTATCGCACCCAATCGCTGCAGACCGCCTACCTGCACGATCCGCACAGCGGGAAACTCATCCTCGAACTGTCGGGAGTCGCGACCTTCCTGAGCCTCCCGCGCCTGGCGCAGGCACTCGAACGAACCCCGCCGCTGGCGGACATCTCTGTGCGCGTGGATGAACTGTGGCACATCGACCATGCCTGCTTGAAACTCCTGGAGTCTTGGGAGACACTGCACGCAGGCACCGGAGGCCATGCCGTGATTCCCTGGGAACGACTGCACAACCTGGCTGATTGTCAGATCACTAGGACCGCACCCCACGACGAGCGATCTCAACGGACAGCCATATGAACAGCGCTGCGCAGTGGATCATCCTCGCTCTGCTCCTGACGGGATCAGCCTGCGGTCCCGACCAGGCCGCGCAATTGCTCGAGACCGCTCAGTTCGAAGAACGCCAGAACAACAGGGCCCACGCCAAGGAACTCTACGAGGACATCATCCAGCACTATCCCGACAGCCCTGCCGCCCAAACCGCCCGCACAAGGCTGGCTCAACTCGCCGACAAACCATAGCCACTCGCTATGGCCGACGCGGAAACCAGGGGACAAAGGCGTTCGTCGTGCGTTGATAGGCGGCGTACTCCTTACCACGAGTCGCCATAGCCTGGGCCTCGGTCCAGGGAATGCCGGTGATCTTCAGCAATGCCACCCCCATCGCGATCGGACCGACCAGCGTCAGGCCCCAATTTCCCATCGGGATCGCCAGCGCCATCACCACATAACTCCACCAGTGCAGCCATTCGAAGAAGTAGTTGGGATGCCGCGAGTAGCGCCAGAGGCCGGTCCGGCACACGCGGTCCTTGTTCCAGGGCTTGCTCCGGAACGCGGCGAGTTGCCGGTCCGCGATGGCCTCCCCTGTTACGGCGACGCCCCAAAGGAGAAATCCCGCCAAGTCCCAGAAGTGAAACGGGGGGTGCGGGTTCTGCATGACCACGAGAGGAGGGAGGGAAAAGAACGCGATGGCGGCAGCCTGCAGCTGGAAGTACCAGAACATTCGCAGAGGCTCCTGGTCGCCCCATCGGAGGCGCAGGGCACGATACCGTCCGTCTTCTACTTTGCTCCAGACCCGATCGACGAGCACATGCGTGCCGAGGCGGACTGCATAGAGGGAGACCATCAGAGCCACCAGCAACCGCCTGGCCGGTTCACCCGAGGCGTAGCCCGCGTACCATAGAGCGACAAGCGCCAATCCGTAACACCAACCTACGTCGGCGACGGCGGCATTGCGGAACCGTCGCTGAACCATCCAGAGCACCGCCATAAGCAGCGCTGAAGCGGCCCAACCGGTTACGAGCAGGAAGAGAGGATCCATCGTCGTCATGCCCCAGGTTTTGGTTGTCGGCCTATTGCCGACACTACTCACGGCTTTTCGTGGATTGTACTATGACCGCATTATTTCACACCCAATTCCACACACATGGCGGTCGCGACTGACAGCTGACAGGAGCAAACCTTCGATGGAATTGCCGTCTGCACGACGTTATGATTCAAGAACGTACCGTGGCCAAAGAGGTGGCCCACACACAACCAGGAGTCGGTCGGAGGCCAAGGGCCTCGGCCCGCGCTATATGAGGTGATGCAATGAGAATGGGCTCTATCAGAATGCTGGTGGCCTTGGTGGCGTTCGCTTGTGGCGCGCCGATCCAGTCGAATGCGGCAGAAAAGGTCGAACCCAAACCGGGAAATCTCGCGAAGGGAAAAACCCTCTTCAGCCAGCACTGCGCCGGCTGTCACGGATCTCAAGGCAAAGGAGATGGGTACAAGCTGCTCGGCCCTGACCC
>JACQHN010000296.1 GCA_016199015.1 Nitrospira defluvii | reverse complement strand
GCCTCGCGGCGGTTCACGATCAGATCAAGATAATACCCCTCGTTCAGCCGCTCCGCGAAGGCACTCCGTGTGCCGGGGACTTTCGCCAGCACACGTTCGATCTCCAGGCCGATCGCCTCGATCGTCTTCAGGTCCGGCCCCAGCACTTTGATCCCCACGGGACTCCGCACGCCGGTCGTGATCATCTCGGTGCGAGTCTGAATCGGCATCCACCAGATGTTCGGGAAGCCTGGGATGCGCAGCTTGGCATCCATCTCATCCAGTAACCGGTCCCAGGTCATGCCGGGCCGCCAGTGCGCTTCCGGTTTGAGGGTGACCGTGATCTCGGCCATCCCGACAAAGGCCGGATCTGTGGCAGTCGGAGCCTTCCCCATCTTGCCGAACACTCGTTCCACTTCCGGGAAGGTCGTAAGCAACTGATCCTGGACCTGCAAGATCTTGACTGATTCAGGAATCGAGAGGCCGGGGATCGTGGTCGGCATATAGAGAATGGTCCCCTCGTTCAGCGGTGGCATGAATTCTGCGCCGAGACGGGAAAAAATCGGCGCCGTGAATCACACGATCACTACCGCCAATCCGAGCGTCAGCCACCGGATGCGCAGCGCGCCGGAGAGAATGGGGCGATACAACGCGATCAGCAACCGGTTCAACGGATTCTTGGCTTCCCCTCGGATGCGCCCCCTGATAAGAAGGACCATCAGTACGGGAGCCAAGGTCACCGAGAGAGCTGTGGCGAACAGCATGGAGAACGTCTTGGTGTAGGCCAAGGGCGTAAACAGTCGGCCCTCCTGGGCTTCCAGCGCGAAGATCGGCAGGAACGACACGGCGATCACCAACAACGAGAAGAACAAGGGACGGCCGACTTCTTTGGCCGCCGCGATGATCGTGCCAATCCGATCCGCCGTCGGAGCCTGCTCGAGACGCTTATGCGCATTCTCCACCATCACAATGGCGGCATCGACCATTGCGCCGATGGCAATGGCGATCCCACCGAGCGACATGATGTTAGACGTGATCTTCAAGTAGGCCATCGGAATAAAGGCCAGCAGCACGGCCACGGGCAGAATGATGATGGCTACGAAGGCGCTGCGTAGGTGAAACAGAAAGACCACCGCAACCAGGCTGACGATGACACTCTCCTCCACGAGCTTCTCGCGGAGCACAGCGATGGCCCGATGAATAAGGTCTGACCGGTCATAGGTGGGTATGATGCGCACACCGTTGGGTAGCGCTGGTGTGATTTCGTCCAGCCGCGCTTTGATCCGCTCGATCACGGCGAGCGCGTTCTCGCCGGCCCGCATGATGACGATGCCGCCCACGGTCTGGCCCTTGCCGTCTAACTCGGCGAGGCCCCGTCGCTGATCCGGCCCGATGTGGACATGGGCGATATCCCGAATCAAGATGGGCGTGCCGCGGCCATCCGTGCCGACGGGGATCAGCTCAATATCTTCAACCGAGCGCAGATAGCCGCGCCCTCGAATCACATATTCCGTGCCGGCCATTTCTAAGACACGGCCGCTCACCTCCGCATTGCTGTTGCGGACCGCTTCAATGATCGTCTTGATCGGCAACCGATAGGCGGCCAACGTGTTCGGGTCCACCTCGATTTGATACTGTTTGACGAACCCGCCGACCGCCGCGACTTCCGCCACACCAGGCACACCCTCCAGTTGGTAGCGCAGGTACCAATCTTGGAGACTGCGGAGTTGCGCCAGATCGTGTGTCCCGGACTCGTCCACCAAGGCATACTGATAGACCCAGCCAACACCGGTCGCATCGGGACCTAACGTCGGCGTGACGCTGGCCGGAAGCTTCCCGGTGAGCTTCTGAAGATATTCCAGCACGCGACTCCTCGCCCAATACAGGTCGGTCCGGTCTTCGAAGATCACATACACATACGACACCCCGTATTCCGAGACTCCTCGGACCCGTTTCACTCTGGGGCCAGCGAGTAGAGAAGTCACAACCGGATAGGTAATCTGGTCTTCAATAAGGGTGGGACTTCGCCCCGGCCACTCGGTATAGATGATCACCTGGACATCCGAGAGGTCCGGAATGGCATCCAGGGGAACGTCAAACAGAGCCCAGGCACCCCAGGCGGCCAACAGGAGCACGCTCAAGACCACCAAGACCGGATTTCTAGCGCTCGCTTCGATCAGTCGTGCGACCATCACAGTCCTCTTGAACTTCCAGTTCACCCATGCATGATGAAAATGCGGGTGGCGCCGACCTGGGCGAGCACCTCACCCACCCATCCCGCCTGCGCCGAGACGCAGGCTTTCCCCAAGCGCCCGCAGCAAGGTCCCTACACCGGGCGGGGCCAGGCACCCGCAGACGGCGAGTCAGTCCCTACATGCCTCCCCCGGTGACCGAGAACTGAAACTTTTCGGCGATCGGTGCTCGTCCTGGTATCGTCACGTTGACCGTTACCAGCCAGGTTCCGCCCATGCCGAACATCACCTTGCCTTCGTAGAGCCCTTCCTTGGTATGGTGCGCCGTCACCTTGGAGTCGGTCATGCCCGGCATCGGCATCGTATAGACGAACACGACTTGCACATTGGTCACTGGCTTACCGGCCTGATCTGTGAGCTTGAGCCGGAGCAGCACGTCACCGGCCTTGGGTTTCTCCGGCGCTGTCGTCAACGCGAGGGAGAGGCCGCCCGTTTGACGGGTCTCAGCGACCATCATCTCTCTCATGTCCCCCATCTCCATGCCCGGCATGCTTCCCATGCCCTTCATGCCTTGCATTCCCTCCATCCCTTCCATGCTGCTTTTCTCACCCGCCCGCCCTGGGGGCGCCGAGACGCCCCCTTTTCCCATGTCCATGCCTTCCATTCCTTCCATCTTGGCTTCATAGGCGCCGCGCATCTGCCAATCGGCCATGCCGATCCGGCCCATCATGGCCTGCATGCTCGACGCCGAGGCCAACTTGCTCTCTGCGTCCAACAAGAAATTCGCCGAGGTCACGATCCGATCTCCTGCTTTAAGTCCTTCCAGCACTTCGACGTCATCCTGACTCCGACGCCCCAACTTGACTGACACCGGCTCATAACGGCCTTGTCCCCGATCCATGAACACGAGTTGGCGAAGTCCCGTCTCCAGCACCGCTTCCTTGGGCACGGCTAAGGTGTGAACCGCATCCGTCTGTAAGATAACGTTCCCGTACATGCCGGGCTTCAGCTTCAAACCAGGATTCGACAATTCCACCCGCACGCGCACCGTCCGGGCTTCAGTATTCAATGAGGGGTAGATGTACGACACGTTGCCGCGAAAGATTGTTCCTGGATAGGCACCGAACATGACTGAGGCCGGCTGGTTGAGGGTTACCGCCGCGACCTCGGACTCATAGATATCGGCAGAGATCCAGACTATGGAGAGATCCGCCACTTCATACAGTGTCGTGCCTGGCTCCACATATTTCCCTGGCAAAGCTTCCCGCTTCAGGACGATCCCGGCAGAAGGCGCGTAGACCGTGAGCACCGGCTCCGCTTTGCCGCGACGCTCCAGCGTGGCGATTTGCAGATCGGTCACGTCCCACAGGTGCAAACGCTCCCGCGAACTAGCCACGAGGGACGCCGCGTTGGCTGTGACTGCAGCGAGGGGACTCGTAGCCAGTTGGGCCTGCATTTTCACAGCGAGGAGATACTCGTCCTGCGTAGCCAGGAGGTCCGGCGAGTAGAGGGTAAAGAGGCGCTCGCCTTTGTGTACGGGGCGACCGATCGAATCGACAAAGACCTCTCGCACCCACCCGGAGGTTTTCACGGTGACCTGAGTCAAGCCACGTTCGTCGTAGCCAACCGTGCCGACGGCGCGAATCTCTTGCCCCAAGGACGCGTAGGTGACCGGGGCACTCCGGACTCCGATCAACTGTCTCATCACAGCCGGAACCACCACCGCCCCCGATGGCGCTCCGGACATGCCGGGCATCTCACCCGCCCGCCCCACGGGCGCCGAGGCGCCCGCTTCTCCCATGCGGCCCGTGTCTTTCATGGGCATCGTGCCCTGCATCGGCATCCCTGTCATGTCCCTCTGCTTCAAGTCACCCGTCATCATTCTGTGAGCGGTGAAGAAGCCGACGGCGACTCCGGCCATCACACCGATCGCCACGGCGCTAACCACGAAACTGTTCTTGCATGTCTGTCGGTTCATGAGGGTTTCTCCTTTGGGTCTGAATTAGCTCTGGCGATCGAGGTTGACCCCAACGACCTGCTCGAGTTCGGCCAGTCGATGCTGTCGGTCCACAAGGGCCTTGAAGTACTCCAGCTGAAATCCTCGCCACGCCCGCTGGGTTTCAATCAGATCCAGAAACCCTGCTTTGCCCGCACGATACCCGACGCGCGCCGCGTCCAGGCTCTGCGCGGCCTGGGGCAAGATGGTGGTGCGATACAACGTGGCCACCTGATCAGTCGCCCGGAGCCTGGCCAGGAGGTCGTTGACCTGAAACCGGGTCAGGTTTTCTAAGGTATGTTGCTGTGCCCGCGCGGCCGAAACCGCCGCCGCAGCCTCCTGCACGCCAGCGTCATACTTCGGCTTGGTCCAAAACGCGAAGGGGATGCTCATCGCCACGTAGGCGCCGAATCCGTCGTTGGCCTGAAAGTTCTGGAAGCGCTGAAACGCCACACTAAAGTCCGGGTAGTACTGCCGCTGGGCCAGCGCGCGGGACTGCTCGTTCCGTTGCACGGCCAACTCGGCGGCTTTGAGCTCCGGCCTGTCGTTCAGCGCGAGACGGTGCAGATCGTCGAGGGTTTTGTCGAGCGGGATCTGAAACGGCTCTTGAGGGATGCCTAAGGGTGCGCTGGAATCCCGATCCAGCAGGGTGTTCAACATCGCTTCGGCGGTCTCGCGGCGCTGTTCCAGGACGGGGAGCTGCTGGAACAGCAGGGACAGCTCGACCTGGGCTTTGAGGACATCGGCTTGGCTTCCTTTGCCTGTCCGGAACTTCGCGGTGGTACTCTCTACGAACTGTCCGAGCAGCTCGACTTGTTCATGATGAATCTGGATCGCCTTGTGTGTGAGGAACAGATCGTAGTAGGCCTGCTTGAGGCGGGCGACGAGCTCCCGCTCCTTCCCACGGACCGCCTGCTCGGTCATATCGGCCGAACGGCTCGCCACGTCGCCTTTGAGCGCCAGCTTGCCGGGGAAGGGAAGATTCTGCGAGAGACCGAAGATACTGTTCTGCGCCTGCGTGACGTTGAAGGTCTGCGGGACATTCCACAACTGGACGGACAGGGTGGGGTCCTCCAGCGACCGCGCCTGCGTAATCCGAGTCGTGGCGGCTTCCCATTGCTTGCGCGCCGCCACAAGCTCGGGATTCCGCGCCAGGACCTCTTGGATCAACTCCGGCAGCACCAGCCGGTTGAGCAGCACAGAGTCGGGATCCTGCGCCCTCAACAGTCCACTACTGAAGAACATCACCAGCACTGACGCGACCGTCACACACTGACGTCGTCTATTCCGTTTCATAGAAATGACCTCCCAGAGTTCCCCCACGTTCGATGCCCGGTCTCTGCTCCGGTCGTACGCGCCCAAAAGAATGAGACGGTAGGCCGGACGCCGAAATCGAGCATCGAGCAGCACAGGTTATTGCAATGGAACGATTACGAGGTATGGGCTGGGGAGATCAGATGCGAAGCACGGAAATCTTGAGCAGGAGATCCTGAGGCGGACCGACCGTGGGATGATCGGACAAGCGGCTGCTCTGTGAGGTCACGATGACAAGCAGCGCTAACGAGGCGGTATCGTCAGAACAGATCGGCTGACAGTCACTGTTGAAGTGGAGCTTATCGGCAGACTGCACGCCCAGCGTTTTAAACGCATCGCAGAACTGAT
>JACQHN010000268.1 GCA_016199015.1 Nitrospira defluvii | reverse complement strand
TTCGCCGCGGCTTCTGCGGCTTTGAAATCCAAGTCTACCTTGACCAGACCAAGCTTAAAGCGCGACCCGAGGGCCTCATGCGCCTTGACAACCAACTTGGACTTCTTCAACCATTCATTGGCTTGTCCCAGCTTCGTCAGCTCATCAACGGAAGTGACGACCACATAATTGGGAACGTTGATTCCCCATTTCTTCATCAGCCCCATCCCGGGACCTTCGAGCACTTTCGCCATGATTGACGACTCCTTGGTGTGTGAAAGGGCAGAGAAACGGAGCGACAGAGTACCGAATTCTGTTGATTAGCTCAATCCTCCAAAGGGCCTACGCTTCGAGCACAGAAGTCCTACCACAATGGGCACTGAAGATTCATCATCTTAAATAATTGATAAGTTTGTTATTGTAGCTTCGACTTCAGTAAGGTCTGCAAGAAGCCCTTCTGCTGTTTAGCAGAACGACTAGGCCTTCCCCGTTGGCAAATTGGACAATAGAAGGAACTTCGTTCTCCGACAGATCGTCGGATCACTGCGCCGCAGTCATTCGGACAGGGCTCCCCGGTTTTCGCATAGACCAGGTGCCTTCGCTTATACTGCCCCTCCGTTCCATCCGGCGCGAAATAGTCCCGCACACTGGACCCTCCCATGGCGATGGCTTCCCGCAACACCTCCCCCATGATTCCGTAGAGCCGGGCAATGACCTTCTCCTGAAGCTGATTGGCCGCCTGATTGGGGTGTAGCCCGGCGCGGAAGAGAATCTCATTGGCATAGATGTTTCCAATCCCCGCGATCACCTGTTGATGCATCAACAGTGACTTCAGCCGGCTGCGCGTAGACCCGAGCAGCCGCAGGAATTCTTCAAGACTGATTGTGAGAGGATCGTACCCGAATCGACGTGCTGTATACCGATCCAGTCCTGCCTGGTCAAGCAACGACAGGCGCCCGAACCGCCGAGGATTCCAGTATCGGATCTCAGGTTCGGCCCCCCCATCAAGATGCAGAATAAAATGGGTATGTTGCGGATGTTTGGTCGGCGTAGACCGAAAAACCAGCAATCCGGTCATGCCCAATTCGGCGGCAAGGAATCTCGCATGCTCGTCGCGAGCGAAGGTGAGAATGACACTCTTCCCTCGTCGCTCAACCCCCGTTATTTTAGACTCACGGTACCATGCCACGGACGACAGACCTTCTCGAACGATGTCGTCACGGCCGACCCAGCAATCCCGCACGGTGGCTCCCACAACTCGTTCACGTAATTGGCGCGCGGCGACTTCCGCTTCCGGCAATTCTGGCATCGAAGTAGATTCCGAGGTGATGAAGAACGCCCCTCACAGACATCAAATTACGCCACGGGGACCGAGCAAAATGCAACTCCGCCAGAAAGCGATCTGTGCTGAACGAAATGATATGGGGCTGAGATCGTGAAACCAGCTCTAGGAGCAGGGGAAATGATGGGAAACAGACCGGCGAACGGATGGGGAGATAACCTGATCTCTAGGCGATTGAGGAATCGCGTCGGCCCTGTCGACGATGACGCAGGTCTTCGATAATTTTCTGGAGGTGCGGCAAGGGCATGCCGCCGGGGCGCCGCGTCAGCACGAGTTTCACAGCGTCAACATAGGACAGTCCATCCACGCAACAGAGGTAGGCAATCACGACTGAGACCGAACGTCCCATGCCCACGCGGCAACACACCATGAGGCGATGGTCCGCAACATGCGCCTCGATCCATTCCACAGCCTTGCACAGGGATGCGACCGTTGGCTCACCAAATTCTTTCAACGGAATCTTGGCATAGACAATTCTCGCAGGCACCGTCACGTTCTGCTCTTCAGCTACCATCAAAACTGCGCTCACCTGCGGCGGAGGATTCTTCGCATCATCGGCATTGCCCACGAGAAGACGTTTGTTAATCATATGCATGGTCTCGTTAGTATAGGGAGCGTTGGCTGCCGGTCAAGGGAATCCTGGGAATCTATGCCAGGTGGTTGAAGATCACCCAAGTCGGTGCGTATACTCAGGACCTCTTTCCAGGGGAAACTGATGGCTCACACATCGCTTGAAGAGGTAGAAAAACGACTGCCGAGTGTACGCTGCGCAATCTGCAAGACGAACACCTTCGGCGTCGACCGGCGAACCTTGCAGTCCGATGGGGAATGCCGTGGCATCTGCCTCAAGTGTCGATATAATTTTCCGGTGTATACCGACATGGATTTTTATCTGCGGACCCAGCCGGATATCCCCTATCGCCTGAAAGAGATCTCGTGCCCAAGCTGTCAGCATCGAGGCGTAAGCCTCGATTTCCGCATTACCATGTCCGTCCGCGAAGCGGTGTATTTCGTCACCTGTACTGCCTGCAGGACACAGTTTCCTGAACGCTCCTCATTGGAAGCGTTTGAGTGACCTTTCCGACCACCGTTTCATGTATACTGGTCTTTGTATGAGCGATACACCAACCCCAAACCCCCCACAACCGACTGCTGCTCCCAATGAAGCTGTCGCGAAGCCCCGCAAGGAAATCCCCCTGGTTTCAGTTCCCAACGACCGCGATATGATGACAGACGAAATGGCGGAACTCTTCGATGAGGACCGTGTCACGCATCAACACGGCAGTTCTGAGCCGGAAGCAGACTAGGATTTCATGCAGGGCGGACGATTTCGGCTGTTCCTGTCGAGGCAATTCGGCCGACCATAGCTGGTCTGCCCTTTCGGTCTTTTCTGACGATCTCACTCACACGCACGATCGCCCCACGATGCCAGTCATCGAACGGGGCATTGGAGATCGATCGTTCCTTGTCCTGACGTCCAATCTCGGGTCTCCCCGTTTCATCACACAACCAGACCCGCTTCTCACCCTTCATAACACGTAACTCACTGACCACTCGATGATAATCCGCGTTCCGAGGCACCAGGGTTTCCCCATCTTTGCGTAGGATCACATACGAAAACTTGAGTGCATCTTTGATAAACCCCACTTCTCGATCGACTTGAGCGATCGATGCGGGAATCTCCCACTTTCGCTCCTCATGGCACCAGTCATCCGGCTTAACTAGTGCAGGGCACGGTGCGTCATGGAGACAGGGGCTATAGACGGTGCAGTACTGCCCCACCAAGAGCTTGTCTCGTACCTGGTGCAAAGCCCGCGAGGCAGATCGGAGGGCCGGCTCAATGAGCATCACGCTCCCCTCTGCGGACAAACATTCCAGTAACGTCTCCACCAGCGCCGTACGCTGACTGACAGGATCCGAACTCCCAATGAATAACTCGGAGAGAAGATTCTGGACGATAATGAGATCGTAAGCCTTCTCCTTACCCACCGCACGAATGCGTGAAGGAAGGGAACGCTCCAGATTGTGCTCAATAGTCTGCAGTGGTGGGATCGTCTGACCTCCACGCGCCTTACTATATGTCTGCCAAAGCTCGGCACAGAGCCTCAAGGCCTGTGAAGAATGATCAACGACCGTCATGCGAAGGGATGCGGGAGACGGCATGGAGGTGGAATGACACCAATCCAACGTACCGAGTGCCCCGGTTCCGGGACCACCCCCAAGATCTAGAACTCGAAATTCCTCAGTTCGAACGGTAGGAAACACCGGCTGCAGCTCATCTAATAGCAGCTGTACTTTTGAAAGGTTGACGGGCACGTAGTAAGATAGATAGCCGGCACGCAGCAGAGGGTCCTCGAGATAGGCAGTGCCTGCATTCAGGCCACCCCGTGTAAATAATTCCGAGAGTCTAGACACTCCAGCGGCTATTGATTGAAGAACCCGCTGAGGAGACTCGTGGGTATTCACCTTGGCCACCGTTGCCAGAGTGTTCACTACCGCTGGGGATAATTGATGCATAGACAACTTGTACCTCTGTTGACCCTCAAAAGCACGCTGCTGTATCCTGCTCAGCGAGAGGAGTATTTCACATGACTGATCCTATCTTGCAGGCTTATCGAGAAGTGGAGATGGCCATGGAACGATACACCATGGTCCTGGAAGAACATGTTACGACACTTCAATCCGCCCAACCCGTTGATGCGGAGCGTGTGGAACGCATGACCTATGGGGCCAAGGCCATGCGTGACAGCAGTCTGATCTATCTATCGTACGCCAAATATATTGCCAGCGGGATGCCGGAAAGCCCCGACCTGGTCGAAGAAGACCTCCAAGGCTAACACTTACACGTTCCCAATAATCGGGAAGAGGGTAGCGGGTGAGCCCCGCTACTCCCCTCCCACACCACCGGACATGCGGGTCCGCATCCG
>JACQHN010000267.1 GCA_016199015.1 Nitrospira defluvii | reverse complement strand
CGTCAGCAGCGTGCGCTCCATGCGGTCGCGGGCCGTCAGTCCCTTCGGGCAGCGGCCTCGTGGCGGTGGCTGCTCCCGCAGCGCCTTGCGCTGTTTCCAGTCTTTGTTCGGGGTGATCAGCAGGGCAGGCCCGGCGGGATCGCCCTCCGTCAGGTTGGCCTCGCTGCAATAGCCGGCATCCGCCAGGGCGGTCCCGATGGCCTGCGGGTGCTCGATGGCCTGCAGATTCTCCTGCGCCTGTGTCAGCATCGGGTGCAGTTGCCGGACATCGTTCGCCTCCTGCGTGACTGCGGCCGCGACGATGATCTGGGCCTCCGTCACGACCGCTTGGGCGTTGTAGCCTTGGATGTACCCGGCTTGTGTCTTCATGATTCGACTCTCCGGGTCTGTCACGTTCGCCTTGGCCGTGGCATCCGCTGCCGCCTCGGACATCTTCGGCTTGCGTCCCCGCTTCTTCTGCCCGGTGGCCGCTTCGTCGACCTGGCGGGCCTCAACCTTGGCCTGCTGCTGCGCGGTCGCCTCGGCCGCCTCCTGCGCCAACCGTTCCTGGCACGCCTTCAACCGCGCCAGCCGGCTGGTTCGGTCCCGCAACGCCTCCGGCAGTTCGTCGCCCCGCTGCTCCGGCCCGTACAGCCGATCCTCGGCGGCATCGGTGGCCTGGGCCTCGGCCAGCATCCGCGTCACGTCCGCCTCAATCGTCTCGGCCGTCCGATTCGCCGCCAGCGCCGCGTCGGCCTTGATCTTCGTGCCATCCAGGGCCACCACCCCGACCTTCACCAACCCCGCCGCCGCGCACAGCTTCAGCCCCTGTGTGAACAGGGCGGCCAACGCGGCCTCATGGGTCTGCCGGAATCGGGCGATCGTGGTGTGATCGGGCCGCTGATTGGCCGCGAGCACCCGAAAGGCCACATCCCGCTCGCACAGCCGTTCGATCCGGCGACTGGAGCGCTCGCCCAGACAGTAGGCATACAGCAGCAGCGCCACCATCATGGCCGGCTCGTAGGCCGCTTGGCCCCAGCCATCGGCTCGGTACGCCCGCTCGATCTTCGTCAGATCCATCTGAGCCACCGCATCCAGGATGAACCAGGCCAGATCGCCCTCCGGCAGCCAATCCTGCAACGCCGGCGGCATCAGATACAATTGCTCGCGCTCACACGGCAGAAAGTTGTGGCCCATCGCCACATCCTCTTCGGTCTTGGGGATGCAATTAGACATAGAATTGCCTAGGTATCAAGAGGTTTGTGCAACAGGCTCCCTTCTCGTGCAAAAGGGTTGAGGGCGCCATAGTCATCATCCTATGCTGTCTCCCATTCCCTCAGGCTGGAAGCGGTTGCTCAAAACCGAGACGAACAGCGACGCTTATCGGGCACTCGATACCTTCCTAGAGAAAGAAGTGGCCGAAGGGCGGACGGTCCTGCCTCCGCGTCAGGACGTTTTTCGGGCTCTGCGGGTGACGCCCTACGAGACGGTCAGAGTCGTGCTGCTCGGCCAAGATCCCTACCACACTCCAGGCATGGCGCATGGTCTGTGTTTTTCCGTGCGGCCTCACGTCCGGCCGGTACCACCGTCTCTCAGGAACGTGTATCGCGAACTTCGTGACGATGTCGGATGCCGCATTCCGAACAACGGCTGCCTGGAACCCTGGGCCAGGCAGGGGGTGCTGATGTTGAATACCGTTTTGACGGTTCGCGCGCATGCAGCCAATTCGCATCGGGGGCGCGGATGGGAAGCCGTGACCGATCGGATCTTTGAGGTCGTGAATGCTAAACCGACGCGTGTGGTATTCGTGCTCTGGGGCGGGGAGGCGAAGAAGAAACAATCGCTCATCACGAACGCACAACATGTTGTGATTGCCTGCGCGCATCCCTCACCCTTGTCGGCGAGGAAGTTCTTTGGCTCCAGGTGTTTCTCGCAGATCAATTGGGCCCTCACCGAGGCGGATCTTGCGCCGATCGATTGGCAGATTCCTGATGCCTGAAACAGAGTTCCTGTGCGTCTGGTCTTCCGAGGAGACCGATTCCCTCAGACCCTGTACGGCTGTGGGATCTTGTCGCCGGAGGAAAGCTTATGGCCTAGCTCAATGCGCGGGGCGGTGAAGGCCTTGGAATTCAGCTCAGATGGAAAACTCTGGTCTCCTGCCAAACAGACCTTGAAAAGAAAGAAACCGTTTGGATCTGGGACGTCGCGAGCGGAGCGCTCATTGAGCGGGTAAGAAGGCCGCGGAGCGGCCCTGAGTGTTTCGGATGTGACGCCAGTCTGGATAGGCGCTCGTTGGCGATTCCTATAGTCGGACGCACCTATCTCATCGGCCTTCGGCTATGGCATTGGGGAAATCGTCAAGGTTGTCCGGCACGGAACCGGCCACGTTCATTGATGCTCGGTGGCCGGATAGATGCCAAGGTGTCATGATTGACGTGCATAATGTAGTCGTTTATATTACGGCACTTCTGTTAGCTACAGGTCAGTTGATTAGTTGAGGGAGTTGCCTTCGCGGATGAGGAAGTGTCTGGGGTTTGGTCTTGGTCTCGGCGTTCTGGCTATGGCTGGGAGCCTGTGGGCGGCAGATGGAGATCTTGCCGGTTTGCATGCTCTCGTTCCTGCGAATGGGGCCGCCCTTGCATGGCAGTATGACAGCGATCAGGGGCCGTCACATTGGGGCGAAATCGCTCCGACCACCGCCTCCTGCGAAAAAGGTGCTCACCAGTCACCCATTAATATTCGTACCGCTCCCCACCCACACAGCCACGACGGCTTGCTCATTCATTACAAAGTGGCTCCAGCCCATGTGGTGACGTCACGCCATACCGTCGAGGTGGATTTTCAGGAAGGCGGAACGCTCGAAATCCTTGGACGCTCCTATTCGCTCAAGGAGTTCCACTTTCATGAGCCGAGCGAACATCAGCTTAATGGGCTCACGTACCCGATGGAAGCGCATCTCGTGCATCGAGATGCGGCGGGACATCTTGTTGTCTTAGCGGTGCTGATGGATTTGGGGGTTGAGTCGGCTTCCCTGTCAGCCGTGTGGGACCGAATTCCAAGCGGCAAACAAGACGACGTGCGCGACTTACTATTGAACCCGCAGGAGTTGCTACCGAAAGACTTGCATCATTACGCCTACGACGGTTCGCTCACCACGCCTCCCTGTACCGAGGGCGTCCATTGGATCGTGCTCAAGGCACCGATCGCTATTACGGCAAGTCATCTCGAACGATTTATTTCGCTGCTCGGCCATAATGCCCGCCCGGTTCAGCCGCTCAATGAGCGAGAGATTGACGAAGAGTGAGGGGGGCCGAATGGTGATGCATCCCGCCTCCAGAGATCTCGTGCGTTCTCATTAACATCGATACGTGCTCTCAGCCGGCCAGCTAGTTGAGAGCTGGGATCGGTTATTTCTGCGAACTGAAACCCTGCCGCTCCGACCTTCGAATTTAGCATCCTTTAGCGTGACATTCCTGAATCCCCTGCGAAAGTTCGATTCGCCTTCTGTATGGTCGGCTGTTACGAACTGATCTAGCGCGAAGAACTCATCGTCCGTCTATTCGACTATCCTCTTCCTCATGAAGACGTTGAGGACCTAGCACCATGCCCGCCAGGTCCGGATCATCTTGAGCGTGGGATCCAGGCAGCAGCGGTGTTTCTGTCTTGCGCTGGTTGCGGCGAGCCTCTTTTTCTAGTCGTCGTTCCCGCTGGGTCTGTTCCCGCTGACGCTTGCGAAACGTACTATGGCTCATGATCCCCTCCGTGGTTAGGGTGTGGTGGGACCTGAGTGACGCTGACGGAATCCGAACAGTCGCGACAGCCAGAACAGCTCTCAAACTACGCCGGTTTGATGAAGCGGTCCTCCGAGAGGACGCTATGCAACTGCAACGTGATTGAGCGACGGTACGGTTCTTTCTGCCGGATCATGATCACGAGATTGTCGCCATCAAGCAGGATACTAAGGTCGTCCTCTGTGACGAGTCGGCGGTTCGCGCCGCCGATGTTCAGCCGGTACTGCGTTTTTCCGTCAGGATTCCGATTCGGCCCAACGACGATCTCGGTAAGGCCGTCGATGTGGCCGTCATATCCCTCATGACGATGCCTGACCTTGGTCCCGTTTGGAATACGGACCCATCTCGCTGCTGCTGGTGTCTGACTCGGTTGCACATTTGTCATAACGGTCGGGTTCTCCTTGTAATCCTGCCTGCGCATGAATGTGGGGGCTCTTCTTATTGCTTGAGGGCTGATCCTCGCTCTACTCCCTCCTGCGAGTCACTACGTGCTAGGTCCTGCTTAATAAAGATCAGAGCTGTCTTTACAAACACGACTGCGAGAGGGCTCGGCTGCATATGGCACGATCTGGATGCAGAATCGGGTCGTCAGATGGTTGAAAGTTGCACGTCATGGTAGCTCCCGTTTGGCGCCCAGCGCAGATCCCTGCTGCCGGTGACTCAGCGATGAAGAAATTCATCGAACTGTCTCGGACGGAGGGAGAGAGTAAACGAGCGAGTCGATCACAAAAGGACGGAGCTAAGAGGATAGAGGCGTGACCGATAGGAAAGATCAGGTAGTGTGCGCCGTCACACTCTAGCACACTTTCCGGCAACGCGCAGGGTCTATCTACGGTGGAGGCGACGTAAACTTCACCGACGACCAGGTCCCGTTGGAAGAGCGTTGTAATCTTGATTGCCTCATTCACGTAGCGACGTAAACTTCACCGACGACCAGGTCCCGTTGGAAGAGCGCCTTGTGATCCGACTCCATCCAGGTTGAAAGGAATGGGGAAGGGAAAAGTGGGGTGGGGAGGCGTAGGCTGATAATAATTATTGCCGCATAGAATCATGCTCTTGCATCGAGTGAAGATCTTCGGCGCATTGACACTAGGCGCGGCCCTCTATAGGGTGGAACTATGACGTACTGAGCCACGCCGGCTTTCCCCTTACGCGCGCAATCTTCTTCCTCTCCTGCGCGTGCAAGTCCCAAGTCTCCGCCGCTTCGACGCCAGAGAACACCAGTGTCGCCATGTTCACCTTGCAGCGATCGGTTCAGAGGCCGACCAATCGATCTATTCCGGAGAGAGCCTTGTGCTTCCGGCGAGGTTTGCGTCGCAAGATGTCACATGATGTCTCATCGTCTGGCCTGCACCGGATGCGTGTTTTCCACGTCTGGCATGGGCCGTCTGCCACCCTGCGCCGAGGATAGGCGGTCGATGAATGGTGTCGTACGCAGGACACTCGAGTCGCAGTCCTGTCTGCTCGGTGAGTTTCTGATAGATGGAGGGTAGGATGATGACGCAAGCGGTTCTTATCTGGGCCTCGCATAATCTCCTCAGTGCCGCAGCGATCTGCTTCGGTGGGGCCACCACGCTCATGATCATGCTG
>JACQHN010000266.1 GCA_016199015.1 Nitrospira defluvii | reverse complement strand
CGCTGCTGAACGACGCGACCCCGGTCCTGCTGCAGACGCAGGAGCACGATGGGTACACCATCAGTCAAGAAGCGCTCGAAGACGTCATCACCCCCCGGACCAAAGCGATCATCGTCAACAGCCCCTGCAATCCGACCGGCGCGACCTATGACCGAAAGACGCTCGAAGGAATTGCAGCCGTGGCCTTGCGTCATGACCTGGTCATTATTTCCGATGAGATCTACGAAAAAGTCCTCTACGACGGTGTGCAGCATGTCAGTATCGCCACATTGAGTCCGGAAGTGGCCGCGAGAACGGTCGTCATCAACGGTGTGTCAAAGGCCTACGCCATGACCGGCTGGCGGATCGGCTATGCCGCCGGACCAAAGGCCTTACTGACAGCGATGGCCAATATTCAAAGCCAGAGCACGTCCAATCCCTGTTCGATTTCGCAGAAAGCCGCGGTGGCGGCGTTACGCCTTGGAGATCCATTTACGAAGATGATGGTGGCGGAATTCGACCGGCGCCGGCGTGTGATGGTCGACCGGCTCAACAAGATGCCCGGTGTGACCTGCCGCATGCCGACGGGAGCCTTCTATGCGTTTCCAAATGTGAGCGGCCTGCTTTCCAGGCGCTGGAAGAATCAGCCGATCGGCTCCGCCGCAGAATTGGCGACCTATTTACTCAACGAGGCCCAAGTTGCAGTCGTTCCCGGGGAACCGTTCGGAAGCGGATGCCATATTCGCCTGTCCTATGCCACAGCCATGGAGGCCATCGAGCGAGGACTGACCCGTATCGAGGCCGTGCTCGGTCGCCTTTCATAGAACGAGAGGAACTTACCCAGCTACCCCCCTTGATTTATGGTGAATAGAGGCTACGAGCAAGAGAGTAACTGTGCGGGATCCCTCATAATGACCAAACCAGATATCGCACGCAGTGTGATGCCAGGAGGACAGACCAGTGCCGATTTATGAATACCAATGTACCAGCTGTGCCCATCGGTTTGAATTGAAGCAAAGCATCAAGGACGAACCCATCAAGGAATGCCCTCGTTGCGGCAAGGACGTGACGAAGTTGATCTCCTCCCCTGCCATTATGTTCAAAGGCAGCGGGTGGTATATCACCGACTATTCGGACAAGATGAAGCCTGGGGCAGGAAGTGAATCGTCTGAGAAGCCGGCGTCTTCCGGCACGGACAAGACAAAAACTCCGGCCTCATCAGAGACCGCGGGTACCGGCCCTGCAGCGGCGCCGGCTGCTACGCCCTCCGCCCCTGCTTCTTCCAGCTCAACAGCCGCACCCAGTGCGAGCACGCCCAGTACCGGGTCCTCGAGTTCGAGCTCCTCATCGTCTTCAGCGGCGTAACCGGTCGGTGAAGCAGGTGTGATGATCATACCCACCGCCTCGACACGCGAAGACGGTTCTTCCACGACTGTTGCTTGCGGGTGGGGCGTATGGTTGGTGGGATGATCGGTTGAACAGAGCTACGGGGTGGCTCGTCTGATCGGAGCGGGTTTCGTTTTCTTCGCACTCGTCGACTTGCCGGATGATTTCACCATTGTTTTGGCGGCAGACTTGACGGGCTTCTTCACGACTGTTTTCCCAGTCGACTTGACGGCGTGACTCTTGCTGGCCTTCACCGCGTGCTCTCTCGCCGCCGCGATCGTATGCTCCAGGTTGGCGATCATCGCCGATTTTTCCTTGTTCACCCGCGTGAGATCTTCCACGCGAATTTGCAGTTCTTCCTTCGCCTTGTTCGCGGCATTGAGCTGATTTTGGAGCAGCGCTTTGTCCGCCGCAGCCTGTTGGGCCTCCGAGTGCAACTGTTCGATTTGAGCCTGCAGTGCCGGGGGCCAGAAGTCGCATCCAGCCAGCATGAGCATGGCGCCGATCCCGATCACAGATAATCCCATCACCGCGCGACGTGAACGAGTGAGCATAGATAATCCTCCAATGAGGGTGAATTATACCGACAACCGACCGTCAAATCATGATGAAAGTGTATAGCCCTGCTGTGCGAGCGCCACGCGAATCACATCCGTAGGGAGGGCTCCGGTTCGAAGCAGTCGCGGGCGATCACGGGCATCGATCAGAGTGGAGGCCAGGCCGCCGGGCGTACGGCCTCCGTCCAAAATCACATCGAGTGCGGACCCCAGTGCGCGCTCAACCCCCTCCGCACTATCAAGGGACGGTTCGGATGAACGGTTGGCGCTGGTCCCGGTCAGGGGACCCGTCCGCTCCAGCAGTCTCCGGAGATGGGGCAACGGAGGAAGACGAATTCCGATCGTTCCGGTCCCGGCCGTCAGCAAGGGCGACAGGCCCGGCGCGGCGGGAAACACGATAGTCAAGGGACCGGGCCAAAACAGACTCATGAGGACGGCGGCGGCGGGAGGAATCGACTCAACCACCTGAGCCAGCTGGTCCCGATTACCGATGAGCACGAGAATCGGCTTGTCCGGGGGTCGGCCTTTCAATTCGACGAGGCGGCGTAGCGCTGGCTCCTGAGTGGGACGCACCGCCAAGCCGTAATAGGTTTCGGTGGGAATGGCGATGACACCCTGCGCAGCCAACACCCGCTGCACATCCGGCAGGATCGCATCGCAGGTCTGGTCGTTGAATGGAAGGACGAGAGCCATGCGGCTGATGCAGGTATTCGATCAGATCTTGCGTTGCAAGGCCCGATGCGCGATGTCGGTTCGATAATGTCGTCCGTCAAACATAATGGAAGGCACGGCCCGGTAGACCTGCTCCCTCGCCTGGAGTAAGGAGGGAGCCCAGGCCGTCACGGCCAACACTCTCCCACCGGCAGTCACCACCCGCTCCGCGTCTCGCCTTGTTCCGGCGTGAAAGATCGCGAGGCGTGCATCGGCAGACTGGGTAGTCAGGCCCTGAATGGGAAAGCCCGTCTGATACGAACCAGGATAACCAGGAGAAGTCATCACCACACAGACCGCGGTATCGTTGCGCCATTCGACCGTGAGCTGATCAAGGCGATGATCGACCACCGCCTCCAGCACGTCGACCAGATCCGTCCTCAGCAGCGGCAACACGACTTCTGTTTCGGGGTCGCCCATGCGCGCGTTGAATTCTAGCACGTACGGGGTACCCTTCACGATCATGAGGCCTGCATACAGGACACCTTGAAAGGGACAACCGAGCCGCGCCAGCGCATCGACCGTCGGCTGGAGCACCTCACGCGTCACCTGTTCGCGGAGAGCGGCCGTCGCGATGGGAGCCGGAGCATAGGCGCCCATCCCACCGGTGTTAGGACCGGTGTCGCCATCTCCCACCCGCTTGTGATCCTGGGCCGGCACCATGGGGACGACGGTCTTCCCATCGGTGAAGGCCATGATGGTCAGCTCTTCGCCGTCGAGGAACTCTTCAATCAACACACGGCGACCGGCCTGACCGAATAGAGATTTTTCCATGGCGTCGCGCACGGCCTGCTTGGCCTCCTCACGCGTCGTCGCCACCACTACTCCTTTCCCCTGCGCAAGCCCGTCGGCTTTCACCACAATAGGAACGGGCTGCTCATCGAGATAGGCCAACGCCTGTTCCATCTGCTCAAAACTGCGCGCAGTGGCCGTCGGAATACGATTCGCGGCCATGATGTCTTTGGAAAAACTCTTGCTGGATTCCAGCCGCGCAGCGGCTTTGGTCGGACCGAATATTTTCAGCCGCGCCTTCCGAAACTCATCCGCAATGCCCATCGCCAACGGCGCCTCGGGGCCGACCACCGTGAGATCAATCTGCTCCTTGAGGGCGAAGTCTCTGAGTTCGGCCAGATCGTCGGCCTTGATCGGCACACAGGTCGCAAGGCCTTCAATGCCGGCATTCCCCGGCGCGCAAAAAATCTGCGGCTTCCGTGGGCTCTGGGCGATCTTCCACACCAGCGCATGTTCGCGACCGCCACTGCCGACCACAAGAATCTTCACAGCTCAACCTTTACTTTAGCGAAGATGAAACGGATGCTCACACCGGATTTCCAACAACCTCACACCGGAGGCTTCTCAAAATGGTCATCCAGCAAGGCCCGAACGAGTCCAGGCGCCGAGGCGTACGGCTTGGTACGTTGAGGCGGATGGACGAGAACGCGGCTGGGGGCCATTTTCAGAAGCCAATTTGCCAAGGATGCTCAAACGGGTTTTCCAACAAGGCCGCAAGAAGCGAGAGCCCCGAGGCGTACTGTAGGTATGTACGTCGAGGGGAACGAGCGACTGAGAACGAAGTTGGAAACCTGTTTCAGCATCCGTCAGTGGCGGAAGTGGCGCATGCCCGTCAGAATCATCGCCATCCCATGCTCATCCACCGCCTTGGTCACCTCGGCATCACGGATGGAACCGCCTGGTTGAATGACACAGGTAATCCCGGCTTCCGCAGCCGCGTCGATCCCGTCGCGGAACGGAAAGAACGCATCAGACGCCATTACGCATCCCTTCACCGTCGACTGGGCTTTCATGACGGCAAGTTTCACGGAGTCGACCCGGCTCATTTGTCCGGCGCCGATCCCCACAATTTGACCAGGCCGGCCATAGACGATGGCGTTGGACTTCACATGCTTACAGACGACCCAGGAAAAAGCACAGGCCGCATATTCCTCTTCGGTCGGTTTTCGGGCCGTCGGCACCACCAGTGCCTTGATGTCCTTGAGCACGCCCAAATCACGATCCTGCACGATCAAGCCGCCGACCAACTTCTTGAGGTCATATCCTTCGGCGGTCGCTTTCGTGAGCGGACCGACATCCAAGAGGCGGATATCTTTTTTGCGTTTGAGTTCAGCCAGCGCATCGTCGGCAAAACCCGGCGCGATCACGACTTCAACAAACGTCGAGGTGATTTCCTTCGCCGCAGCCAGATCCACCGGACGATTGAAGGCAATGACGCCGCCGAACGCCGACACGGGATCAGTCGCGCGCGCCTTGACGTAGGCCTCGACCGGTGTCGCGCCGAGCGCGCAGCCGCAGGGGTTGTTATGTTT
>JACQHN010000274.1 GCA_016199015.1 Nitrospira defluvii | reverse complement strand
CAGACTGTTCCAGACCTTCAGCCAAGTAGACAGCTCGAGCACGCGAAAGTATGGAGGCACAGGCTTGGGCCTCGCCATCTGCAAACGCCTGACGGAACTCATGGGCGGTGAAATCGGAGTGGAGAGCGCCCGCGGCAAGGGGAGCCGCTTCTGGTTCACGGTTCGCTTGGCCAAGGGGTCTACATTGGAGGAGAGGGAGGCAGAATGTCTTCCGGCACTTGAGGGTCGGCGGGTTTGTTTGGTGGGGAAGCCGGGTTCAAGTCGGACGGTGCTGGAACGTTCCCTTGCCGACAGAGGACTGCAAGTGACGAGTGTGAAGGATGGGACTGAGGCCGTGCCCCTCATGAGTGGAGCCGCAGCAGAGGGTCGCCCCTTCGATCTGGTCATACTAGAAGAGCAGCTGTTGGGGGTCGAGGGAATCGCCCTTGCTCAGGCCATGAAGGGTGATCCCGTCCTGCGGAACATTCCGGTGATCGTCGTGACGTCCTTCGGCCAACGGGGTGATGCCAAAGCGGCCCAGGAGGCCGGTGTGGCAGCGTATCTGACCAGACCGATTCATCAGTCCGCTCTCTGGCATTGTCTGGCGACCGTACTCGCTCCAGCATCGGACCAACCGGTGGTTCGGGAAGGCCTCGGCCGGCCGCTCATTACCCGCCACAGTCTTCAGGAACAGACCGATCGTGAACGCCCGCGCGTGCTGGTAGTGGACGATCAGGAGATCAACCAGGTCGTCGCGGTGTCCCTGTTGGAACGGTTAGGATGCCTGGTCGATGTGGCGGGAAGCGGGCAAGCTGCCGTCGCGGCCGTGAAGGCGACGCCCTATGACCTGCTCTTCATGGACTGCCAGATGTCCGATCTGGATGAATATCAGGCCGCCGCCATGATTCGCCAGAGTGAAGGCCAGGGGGCACTGGTGGTGCCCATTGTGGCGATGACAGGCCTCGCACAAGCCGGTGATCGAGAGAAATGTGTGGCGGCCGGGATGGATGACTATCTCACCAAGCCCCTGCAATTCAGCCTGCTTGAAGCCATGCTGCGACGATGGGTCAAGAAGGACATGGACAGGAGTCGTTGAATTCCATCATCCCTTCCTGTCGTCCGCAAGTCAGTCTATTTGGTGTTCTGTTGCAGGGACCACAACACCCCATGACCTGCATCGGTTATGCACGAGGGCGGGGACAGGTCCATCGGATGGATGGAACGTGGTACGGCTGCCAGGAGGGAGACTTATGGAACGTCTGAAAAATAAAATTGCGATTGTGACCGGCAGCAGCAGCGGCATCGGCAAGGCCATCGCGCTGCGGTTTGCCCGGGAAGGGGCGACGGTGGTGGTGGCAGCCCGGCGGTTCTATAAATGTGAAGAAACGGTGGCGCAGATTCAGGCCGCCGGTGGGGCTGCTGTGCCCCTGCAAACCGACGTCGCCGATGAGTGTCAGGTGGAGCAGCTCATGGCCGAAACGGTTCGGCGTTTTCAGCGCATTGATATTTTGGTGAACAATGCCGGGATCTTTGGCGGTCGCCGGCTTGCGGAGACCAGCACCGAGGCATTCGACGAAGTGATGAACACGAATGTTCGCGGCACGTTTTTCTGTTGTCGGGCCGGGTTCACGCAGATGAAGAGGCAGGGAGGCGGAACGATCATCAACATGTCGAGTGTGGCCGGCGTGCAGGCTTGGAGCGGGACCGGGCCGTACAGCGCGTCCAAACATGCGATCCTGGCGTTGAGCAAGTCGCTCGCCGACGAAGGCCGCGCGTACCACATCAAAGTGAGCGCGATCTGTCCCGGCGGCGTGGCGGACGAGTTGGTGGATGCGACGGCCAGCGAGCGGACGCGCAGCGAAAAGATCGATCCCTTCGACATCGCCGAAACCGCGCTCTACCTCGCCTGTCTCGGACCGCAGGCGGTCGTGCATCAAATCGTGGTGGACCGGATCGGCGCGGATTGGTAACGACCTGCACTCGTCTTTCGTGAAGGGTGAGCAATCGGAATGCTCAATGTTCAGTGTTCAATTAAGGATGAACCTAATTGAAAATTGATCATTGAGAATTGAACATTTGCATCGAGATACGCTTCACGAGATACGGTATTTTCAGGATACGATCCGCGGATTTCGTATGTAAAGGCGGCGGCCTTTTTCACCATCCTGCTACACTACCTTGGCGATCGAGTGTAAGGGTTTCGGCGGATGGACCAACAAGGGCGGGCCGAGCGGCAGGAGGGCTTTGCCGGTAAAGGCTTGGGTCAGGCTGCCGACGGCGTGATAAAACGCCATGAGTCCCACCAGCAGGTGTCCCCATCCCGGTAATAGTTCGCTGATGAAATCAAGTTTAGCAAAGGTGGTGGCCAGAAAGGTGAGGGTAATGACCACGTGGAGGGCACTGAGCGTGAAGTTCCGATAGGCCGTCAGATAGACCATCACGGCGGAAAAGACCGCGTAGACCAGGTTGATTGGCGCATAGAGCACGTTGTCGAACTGCACCGTTGAACTCGCGCTCACGAGTTTGACGGTACAGAGCGTAAGCCAGAGAAATCCGTACATGGTCAGCGCGGTGCCGCCCAATTGTTCGTTGTAGCGAATGTCGGTGATGCCGGCCAAGAGCTGCACGACCCCGCCGAAGATCAGCGCGAT
>JACQHN010000273.1 GCA_016199015.1 Nitrospira defluvii | reverse complement strand
CATGTCGTCAGGATACGCGCGTCGGAGGCGCCCGGCAATCTGTTCGGGCGAACAGCCTCGGCTCAGGTGGGTCCGGACATACTGCCAGAGCCACGGGTCCAGGAGTTTGCGTGGTCGCCGAGGCTGCCGCGCCCGGGCCACCGCCAGGTGCTGCGCTGTGCAGGCTCGATACGGGTGGCCCCTCGCGTTGCGCGCGGATTCGCGGCGCACGGTGCTGGGGGCGCGCCCCAACACGCTCGCCATCGTCCGCAACGAATAGCCTTGGGCCAATCCCAGGCTCAGAGTTTCACGTTCTTCGATACTCATGTGCGTATAGCAGTGCTTTCGCATGGCAACACCGTAGCCCATCAGGGCCGGAAGTGTTGCACGTGGAGTTAGAACTCAAGCTGTTAAAAAACGAGCATCTCTTGGTTGAATGCATGGTCTGCAAAGCGTTTCTGGCTGCCACTTCCCAGCCATTGTGACTCTGAAAATCAGCAGGAGGTGTCGTATAGTGGGGCCAATCGCGCCTAGGTCACGCAACGAAAGAGGGCGCGCGCGAACGATGGAATGGAGGACAATTCAATGAGCCGATATCAGGCGCGCAGAAGCAATATCACGAGTCGATCGTACCTTTTTCTCAATATGAGACGCACATCAGCAATCCTCGTTCTCCTCACCATGGTATTGCTGCCGTGCTCCGTACAGGCGCAAGAAGCGGACGCAGAGGTGCTGGTCGCCGAAGGAATCTTTGCCTATGATGCCAAACGGTATGATGAGGCCATCTCACTACTTTCGAGAGCCGTCGCCGTCAATCCGCGCAAGAGCAACGATCCGGTAGCGGAGGTGCTCCGCGCGCACCACACAGTCTCTGGGATTGGTGACGTCGGCCCGCGTCGACTACGCCTGGTATCGCAGCGGACCGATTGAATCGACCGTGACCTACTCCTACTACCAAACCGTGAATACGAACAGCGGCGTGGGAAGCTTTAACATCCAAGACCACTTAGGCGGTTTGTCAGGCGTCTATCGGGGGACCATCGGGACGGTGCCCTACGAGGTCGGGGGGCAGTACAGTTACGACTATATGTTTCTCGACTTCACAGGTTTTCTCTCACGCCACAGCCTCACCCTCCCCGTCACACTGGTCCCGCCCGCGGTCACACTTCCGGTCGTCGGCCGGATGGAGAACTTAACCACTCTGCTCTATCGCTATCAGCGCAAGGAGTTCTATGCGGAACCCGGCAATAACGACATTCGGTTCGGAGTCACGGGATGCTTTCAACAATATGGTCGGGTTTCTCCATGCCTTCCGATTTCGGCAGGACAAATACATTGTCCGGGTGGACTATCAGCACGATACCGACGCCGCTAGCGGTTCGAGCTTCGCGTATTCGGGCAATCGGCTTCAGCTTGGGGGACAAGCCACCCTCCCGTGGTATGACCTCAGCGTGCGGCTCGACTATGAGGTCCATTGGCGCGCATACAACCATACACAAGTGATCTTCCTGGATGACACCGGCCAGTTATCCCCACGCCGGGACACCGAACAGGACATCTTCCTCCAAGTGGCCAAAGCCCTACCCCGTAACCTGACTCTGGCGCTGCAGTATCAAGGGGTGCTCAACAGTTCGAACATTCCCGTCTATGCCTACAGCAAAAACGTGTTCACTACTCTGCTTACTTGGACGTACTAGCACGAGCGCAGCCCAGAGCCTCATCGCGACGCCCGCGTCCTTCTAACCGGCAGATTGACGAGCCGACGCGCCTCCGGCGTGGCTTGGGCCGCCACCACCGACGGACGGAATAAAGAGTCGCGATGTAAGAGTACTCAGGACCGAGGTAGGTACAGCGGCTTGGCAGGTCATCCGACCACATCAAGAGGATCCGGCTGGTACTGGCATGTATGGATGTACCCAAGAACCAGAGAGGGAACAGAATGCTTTGAGCAGGGTCGCCATCGTGAAAAAAGACAAACCCTGCTCGCAGGTTGCGGGAAGTCAGCTGGATCTAGCAGGATGCTGAAAAAGTCCCCCAGCGGCGTTCTCGCTTTTCTCAGAGGCTCCACACGTACCGAAGGAGTACGCGTCGCCTCTTCGCTCACTGCGGCCTTGCTGGACGGCCTTTTTGAGCATCCTGCGGGAGTGTTCTCCGGTTATGCCGCACGATGCGGACAATCGGAGTTCTCTCGTGTCCGAATAGCTTTTACGCATCCTGGGAGAGCGTTCAATCGGTAACACAGGCTGCCGGTTCAGTCAACACATCGGGACTCCACGCCTGTGCAGATCCAACACCCTTGATCTCCATGCCTTGCCTTGACTTGCCGCATAGGCTGTGTTTCCATCGCCTCGAACGCTGTCTGTCTGATTGTTCGTCATGTCTTGCCATCCAACGGTTCCTGATCTTGCTGGTGTGGCAGGGCAAGCGAGTCGTCGGTTCTTCCACCGCCGTGGGTCATTCCAGCGCAACATTGTGAAGATCGTTATCGCCGCGTGGCATCTCAAAAATCCCAACGTCGGGATCGGACGGTATGCTCGCGAATTGATCGATGCCTTAGGGCGCGTCGATCGCACGAATCAGTATGAGATCCTGCTTCCCCGCGCGGAGCATCCGTTCACCGCACGGTCGAATATGCAGTACCGCGTGGTTCGGTTTCCGCTGTTCCGCCGGCGCTTCTGGGAGCAGGTCGCGCCGCTGTTGGTCGGCCCCTATGATGTGCTGCACTTTCCCTACGATTCATGCGTGGCCTGGAAGCGCGGGAAGTTTGTCTCCACCATCCACGACGTCAAGCCGCTGCTGTTCCCGGAACTCCGCGCTCATACGAACCTGAACCGTCGAATCGAGCAGTGGCTGGTGGGAGATCGATGGAAGACGATCGACCATGTGATCACCATCTCCGAGCATTCGCGACGGGATCTCCTGCAGCATGTGCCGCTCCGTCCCGACCAGGTGACCGTGACGCCACTCGGCCTCGACGCCGAGCGATTTCGGCCTGGCGATGGTCGCCAGGAAGGAAGACCCTATGTGTTCTGCATCGCCGGGTCCGATCCGACCAAGAACGTCGGCTGCCTGGTCGAAGCATTTGCAAACCTTCCCGAGACGCTTCGCGGTCGGTTCGATCTCCTCCTAGCTGGGGATGTATGCAAACGGGTGGATATTCGCACGGCCATCGATCGCTTGGGCATCGGCGCACAGACCAAGCTGGTCGGAGTGGTGTCCGACGCCGAGCTGGTCGCCTATTACCAGCAGGCCACGGTGTTTGTCTTCCCCTCGCTGTACGAAGGGTTCGGTCTCCCCGTATTGGAGGCGATGGGGTGCGGTTGTCCGGTGATCTGTTCGAACGCATCCTCGTTGCCCGAGGTCGCCGGCGATGCCGCCT
>JACQHN010000272.1 GCA_016199015.1 Nitrospira defluvii | reverse complement strand
GGCGCAGCACGGCATCGACCAAGGTCGTTTTTCCGTGGTCGACGTGTGCAATGATAGCGATGTTGCGAATGTTGGTCCGACGACCTTGCGGGGCATGCAGACCTTGGGCTGTGGATGAGGGCGCTGAGGTGTTCATAATCTCCAATGCCGTGAGAGTGCCAAAAAAAAGACGCCTTCCTATGAAGGCGTCTTAACCGTTGAAGTATACCTGATTCGAATGCCTTCCCACAAGTCGATGCCGAATTATCTCCGGAGGCCTCGCCTGTCGATGATTCGAAGCTTGCTTGAGTTTGTCGGAGGCGCATTGTATGGTGTGCTGGTAGCGGGTTGACCTCTTTCCTCGCAATCACCCAACTCCATGTCGTCCGAATTCGACCACTTACTCGATAAGCCAGAGAAGCCTCGTCGTCGTTGGCGATGGTGGCAGATTGCCTTGATCGGACTGCTGCTGACCCTGGTGCTGGGTGGCGGCGGGGCGGCCGGTATCCTCTGGTATTTTTCTCAAGACCTCCCGTCGTTAGAACCCCTGCAGAACTATCAGCCCAGCTTGGTCACGCGAGTCTACTCCGATGACCGGCAAGTGATCGGGCAATTCTTCATCGAACGGCGCTTTCTCAAACCTCTCCAGGAGATTCCAAAAAGTCTCACCCAGGCCGTGATTGCGACCGAAGATTCGAGGTTTTTCGAGCATCCGGGGTTGGATATCGTCGGGATCCTCCGGGCGGCCTGGACCAATATCCGCCATGGTGGCCGGAGGGTCGAGGGCGCGAGCACCATTACCCAGCAACTCGCACGCTCCCTGTTTCTCTCGTCGGAACGGACATTTGACCGTAAACTTCGCGAACTGATTCTGGCCTACAAGATGGAGTTAGTGCTGACGAAAGAACAGATCCTGGAAATGTATTTGAACCAGATCTATTTTGGCCAGGGCGCTTACGGCGTGGCGGCGGCTGGCCAGACCTATTTCGGCAAGGAACTCTCGAAGTTAACGGTGGCGGAAGTGGCGTTCCTCGCCGGTCTCCCCAAATCGCCGAGCCACTATTCGCCGTTCAAAGCCTATGACCGGGCGAAGAAGCGGCAAGAGCACGTATTGGGGCGTATGGAGGAGGCGGGATTTATCAGTCGAGCCGACCGCGAACAGGCCGTGGCTGAAAAGTTGAACTTCCGCCGTCCGGGAAGCGAACATCTGGGGCCGTATTTTGTGGAGTATATCCGGCAGCTGTTAGTCGCTAAATTCGGCGAAGCGATGGTCTACAAAGGCGGACTGGAAGTATTTACCACGCTGAACGCCGATATGCAGAAGGCGGCGGAAGCGGCCGTGTTCAATGGATTACGGGAGGTGGACAAGCGTCAGGGCTGGCGAGGCCCGGTCCGTACCGTCGATCTCGCCACCATGGAAGTGCCGGTACCAGATCCCTCTGTGAAGCTTGCAGAGGGGGATGTGATGGAAGGGGTCGTGACGAAGATTGCAAAGGATCACGTGCTGGTTCAAATCGGAGGCAGCACGGGGCGGCTCGCGTTCGACGATATGGCGTGGGCATTCAAGTATCTGAAAGGCAAAGATCCTACCAAGGATGTCGTCTTGGTGAAGAATCTGAAGCAGCTGCTGGCACTGGGCGATGTCATTGAGGTGGGAGTCAAAAAGCTGGAGAAGGAGACCGTGCATCTGCGATTGGAACAGACGCCGATCGCCGAGGGCGCCTTACTGGCCCTTGATCCCAAGACCGGCGCCATTCGTGCCATGGTCGGCGGATATGATTTTACCCGCAGCGAATATAATCGTGCCGTGCTTGCCCGTCGTCAGCCGGGATCATCGTTCAAGCCGATCATCTACGCGACGGCGATGAATCAAGGCATGAGCCCAGCCACGGTCGTATTGGATGCTCCCGTAGTGTACGAACAGGAGGAAGAAGAGAAGACCTGGAAGCCCGAGAATTACGGCAAGCGGTTCCACGGCATTGTGAGTCTACGGGAAGCGTTGATTCATTCACACAATCTTGCCACGGTCCGGCTCCTGGACAAGGTGGGAATTCGGAACGTGATCGATTTTTCGCGGACGGTCGGTATCGTAAGCCCGCTGGCGGCTGATCTTTCGCTGGCGTTGGGCTCGTCCAGTGTGGGATTGATGGAGTTGGTGTCGGTCTACGGGGTGTTTGCTAACCAGGGTATGCGCGTCGAACCCTACGCGGTGGCGAGCGTGCAGGACAGCGGCGGCCGCACGCTGGATCAGACGGCCGTGCAGCCTCGGCAGGTGGTCTCCCGTGAGACGGCCTATTTGATTACGAACATGATGGAAGATGTCATCCAACGTGGTACGGGCGTGGCGGCCAAAGCCGTCATTGACCGTCCCGTGGCGGGGAAAACCGGGACGACCAACGATTTTACCGATGCCTGGTTTATCGGTTCAACGCCGAATTTGGCGGCCGGAACCTGGGTGGGCTTCGATGACCGACGTCCGTTAGGCGAAACCGAATCAGGAGCGCATGCGGCGTTACCGGTTTGGATCGCATTTATGAAGGAAGCGCTGAAGCAGCTACCCGTGGTGCCCTTTGAGATTCCCGACGGCGTTATGTTCGTGAAGGTCGATCCCACCACCGCCCTCTTGACCGACCAAGATGAGCAGCATGGAACCGTCGAACTGTTTACCAAAGGGACGGAACCGACCAAGAGTGCCGGATCGAAGATCGATGCCACCGATTTTTACAGACTCGATCAAATTCCGGAAGGTTCTGCGCAAAGTCCTTCGCCTGCCCCGGTCGAGCCTTAGCTGGAAGACGAACAAATTCCCCCGCCTGGTTGTGGCCGTCCCCAACGCGCACCATACAACTGCGAAATGAAAAATTTCTCGGCACTACCCTGCGTATGATATTTCGGCGGGAGAGGTGTTCAATTAACTGATCATGACTGTGAATCTTGATACTCTTCGTGCCAGGCCATTTGAATGGATTCGAGGGTTTTTTCGTTCGATTTCTTGGGATCGTCTTTAAATTCTGGCAGGGCGATGATCCAGGCGTGCATGTCCGTGAAACGAATGGTCAGAGGGTCGGTGGTCGGGTGAGCCTCAAGCAAGCGAATCGCGAGTTCTTCGGTATCGTTCCATTTCAAATCCATTCGGGAACTCCTTGAGGGCGGTCAGGCTTTCTCGCTATGCTCGGTCATTTCCGAGAGTTTCTTATTTTGGAGCGCTTCCTTCAATGATGTGTCCAGCAGCAGTTCGGCGAAGTGATGGGTAACTTTTTCTACATCTTGGATGCGGCTGCGAATGGCCTTGTGGTCCTCGGTTAGCCTGGCGCTGTCCAGTGCGGTCAGGGAAGCCTTGATTGCGGTCAATTCGTCCGTTGCCAGCAACTGCCCCCCCTGACCGAGGGCTTTTTCTGTTGCCTGGAGGATGGCCTCGGCCTCGTTCCGGGCTTCAATCAACTGTCGAGCCTTGAAATCCTCCGCGGCAAATTTGAATGATTCGCCGATCATCCGTTCCACTTCGTCGTCCGAAAGCCCATAAGAAGGCTTCACTGCCACAGACTGAGTCGCACCTGTCCGGACGTCCCGAGCGGAGACGTTCAGAATCCCATTGGCATCGATGAGGAAGGTGACTTCGATTCGGGGGACCCCGGCCGGCAGCGGCGGCATTTTGAGTTGGAAACGAGCCAGGCTGCGGTTGTCCTTTGCCAGTTCCCTCTCGCCCTGAAGGATGTGAATGTCGACCGAAGTTTGACCATCCACGTAGGTGGTGAACATTTCCTTGGCGCTGGTCGGAATGGTGGTGTTGCGCCGGATCAGCGCACTCACAACCCCGCCCATGGTTTCGATACCAAGCGAGAGCGGCGTCACATCGAGCAGCAACATATCGGTCGTTCCGCCGGAAAGAATATCGGCTTGTACGGCCGCGCCCAGGGCGACGACTTCATCGGGATTTAAGTTCCAGTGCGGGGTTTTCCCAAACAGGGCTTCCACACGTTGGCGAACCAGGGGCATTCGCGTTGAGCCGCCTACCAACACCACTTCATCGATGTCCGCCGGTGTAAGTCCCGCATCTTTCAGTGCCAGGCGGCAAGGGCCGAGGGAGCGTTCGATGAGCGGAAGGGTCAGCCCTTCCAATTGATCGCGCGTCAGCTCACGCCGATATTGGCCTTTGCTGTCGGGAAGGTTCAGCCTCACGCTGGTCTTGAGGTCGTCCGACAACCGAATCTTGGCCCGTTCTGCTTCCAGTCGTAGGCTCTGCATGTCATCGGCATGCCGGTTGATGTCGATGCCGTACTGATCCCGGATGTCCTTCGCGAACACATCACCAATCACCCGGTCCAAGTCGTCTCCACCCAAGTGCGTGTCACCGTTCGTCGCCAGCACTTCGAAAATGCCATTCTTCAGCTTCAAAATAGAGATGTCGAAGGTCCCCCCGCCCAGGTCGTACACGGCGATCGTGCCCTGGGTCCGTTCCTGGAGGCCATAGGCCAATGAGGCGGCGGTGGGCTCATTGATGATTCGGAGCACCTCTAAGCCGGCAATCATGCCGGCATCTTTTGTCGCCTGGCGTTGACTGTCATTGAAATAGGCCGGCACCGTAATGACGGCCTTGGTAATACTTTCTCCTAGATGACCTTCCGCCCGCTGCTTGAGTTCTTTGAGGATCATGGCGGAGATCTGCGGAGGGGAGTAAATCTTGTCGCCGATGCGGATGAGGATCACCCCACCCTGTTCGTGCTAGGTGTTGGGGAAATAGGGCACTTCGCTCTGGACG
>JACQHN010000316.1 GCA_016199015.1 Nitrospira defluvii | reverse complement strand
TCGTCCTTCTCGAAGCCGACCGGACGCAAGCAACCCGGCGGTAACACAACCGGTTTCTCGCCGGGCTTCGCCCCGGCCGCCCGACAACGGACCTCATACGTATGGTTGAGCAGCAATTCATACAGGGCGTAGGCCAGCGGAGCCTCACCGTTCAGATAGAAGCGCAATGCATCGACCTGCAAATCCTTAAACGTGAGACCGCCCAGCGAATGGAGTTCCAATTTGAGGGCCGTTCCCGGCTTTCCTCCAGGTAGGGCACGGTCAGCCGGCTGCACTTTGACGGAAGCGAGCGTGATCGGCCAGAGGGTCGTGGCGTAGCATGTCCGGAATCGACATTGGGTGCCATCGATGGGGCGGGAATATAACTGCGTGCCCGCCGGCATGACATAGCCACTCGTCAGTTTTCCCTGTTCAGGGTCCGGAACGAATTCGACGACCGACATGGAGGGGATGGGGGCCAGGTAATGTGGATACAGCATCCCGAGCAGCGCATCGGTAATCTGAGGGAACTCCTCGTCGATCTTGAGATGGACCCTCGCGGCGAGGAATGCGAAGGCCTGGATCAGACGCTCAACGTGCGGATCTTCGCATTTGTTGGGTTCAAGAAGGAGCCGCCCCGCCACCTTGGGATAGGCCTGAGCGAACTCTTGGCCCAATTGCCGGATGGCCGAGAGTTCCCGCTCATAGTATTCGAGCAATGTCTCTTGCACTAGACTTCTCCTCGCACGCTGTAGGACGACGTCCCTAGCTGCAGGGCTGCATCGAAGGTGACCGGTTCCGGCGCCGGATCCAGACGCAGCAGCGCATCGATTCTGAAATGAAGCGCTGCATCAAACTTGCGCGGCGATTCCAGCGTCACCTGCACCGATTTCAGCCGAGGCTCGAACTTGGTCAAGGCCTCCTCGACGGACCGGCGGATCAACTTCCGGTGTTCAGGGTTCAACAGGCTGTAGCTGGTGAAATCCGGCAAGCCGAACATCAAGAGAGAATTGGTAACTTCTTTGTACTCAGGGGGCGCGCCGTCCAGGAGTTCACGCCTGGTATTCAGCAAGGCCTCGATATCACGGGAAATCGATTTCTTCAGCTCGCGGATGTTCGCTGAAGAGGGGGCAGGCTTCCGCATCTTGTGTAGTTCGTCGGAAAAGATCTCATCCAGCAACATACGATTCAGCAGCGCCACATGAGATGTTTTCCGGCTATCTTCCATGAGACGCACCGTATCCGGAGAGAGTTTGACTCCTTCAAATCTCTTTCGCTCGTACAGCAGGGGCCCTCTGATGATGCGATTGAGCCCCTCGGTCAGGGCAAGTAGGAGGTCATTTGCGACAGGCCCCTCCCGATCCACGAACCCTCGCTCCTCCTGACCAAGCTGGTCCCTCATGAACCGGGTCGCGGAGTCCCGGGGACTCCGCAATCGGAGCGTCAGCTTTGCTGGATCCTTTATGTCCAGCGTATCCAGATAGGGATCTCCTGCCCGAGGATCGTCATCGAGCAGGCGGTCTAACACCGATGCCATCAGTCCTCTACCCTCGGTCGCCATCAGATGGTTTCCCCGGCCTCATGACGCTTTTCGCCAACATTCATGACCGCTACAAAGACGCGGAAGGCTATACCGGCCATCGATACCCCTTGATGTCATATCCCTTGAGGTAAAAGTTTGAGTACCTGACTTGATCGCCTTGATTCCCTCCGAGGAGGCGAATATAGAGCGGTGAGGCGCTGACGAAAAAAGCAACATGGAATCCCGTTGAAGACCCTGTGGCCACATCACTGGCCGCACCTTTTTTCTTGATCACCACGACAGCCCCTTCTCGCGGGGACTCGGTAGCAAGACCCCAATCGAGCCAGCTCTTTGCCAGCGCGCTATTCGTCCCACGATAGCCGGCCTGTTTCATGACCCAATTCACGAATGACGAACACCAGGGGACTTCATCGGTCGTAGCCCGGAGTGAAGTGGCCTGATGGTACTCAACGATCCGTTGATTCTGACGCCCGGGCATCGCATCTTCATGGACTCCCACTTCAGCCTCTGCGATCGTCAGCCAGTTGCAGTGAGACGCATTCGCCGGTCTTGAACCGACCGAAAACGTCTGACCGAGCAGAGCCCAGGTCCGTTGACCCACAATCCCATCCTCCGGCAAACCCCGCATTTGTTGAAAGGTCACCACTGCCTGCTCAGTCCTCTTTCCAAAATCTCCATCGACGGTTAACCGGGGGCTTGGGACCAGCATGGAGTTCAACAAGAGCTGTAATTTCCGTACGTCTGGGCCTCGGTTACCGAGTCGCAGGACAGACATCACTATGATCCTTCGTCCGGTTTTTCATTCTATTGGCTGCTTGCGGCAACGATGGACTATTCCTCGTCGAGATAGGCCATCACAAACCGCCACCGATTGTCTATTCTTTGAAAGACAAAGTTACCGATCCGCTCCCTACTGTTGTGCTTCTTCACCGGTTTTTCCTGCGAGAAGTCGGTTCGTTGAATAAGATCACGCATCGGTTCAGGCTCTTTTTTTAGTCCGCTATCCTGCGCGAGCAATCTATCGAATAATTCGTCGAAGGACCGTCGATCATGGAGACGCACCGGATCGCTATCCAGCATCCCTCTCGTCTTGAATGGGAAGAATGTGACGGCGGCCACCTGCTCCTTATTTCCGGCTAACACCCCGCTTCTGAAGTGACCCCAAAATTCATGAAAGGCTTGAGGCGAATTGTGCGACTCTCCCTCACGAGCATGTACGTGAGAGATGAGGCTCATTGCCAGAACGAGCAGCACCGCCACAACGTGAATGCTACGGAGATACTGAGTCATCGGTCTTCGGGTTATCAGGCTCCCCTGGCCATCTAGGAAACACCAGGGGAGCGGACAACTCCACACTATTTCTTCACACCCTTGCGCAGATCGTATCCGGCCTTTGACGTTCCCCACTCCCACATGGCGGCTCGATACCGCAACGCAATCGTCTCCGTGGGCCTGGACTCGCCGCTATGAAATCCCACCGAGACGTTGCTCACGATGACGTCATCCAAGGTGACCTTGCAGTACACGTCTTTACCCGATACCAACGAGATTTCCGCCTTGGGGAATTGCTCCTTCATCGCGCAGGCCTTGGAGAGGGAGGGACTCGACCCATCCATTTCCTTCACGATCACCAGGTCAGCAAAGGTAGTGATATTGCCGGACAACCGGTCGCCTTCTTCCCATTCACCGGCTTGATTCACCCCATAGGACATCGACTGGAAGACGATCTGATCTTTGAATTTATCGGTCGTCGCCTTTCCCTTCACGTCCCCTAACTTGAGAAACGCATTCTCCTGTCTCATCTCTGCCATGATGACCTCCCTCGTTGTGAATATGATTGACTGTGCCTTCGAGCCTTGTTCTTTTGGTGGCCGATGTTCCGATCAGTGCCCAACGCAAAGCCCATGCCCACCACAGTCCTGCTCATTTTATTGCCACAGTGCCTTCGAAGTTACTGAATGATAGCGGGATAGCCGCTTCACTCCGCATCGTTTCTACCACTAGGGTCGCTCCGTCATACGGCCACGTTATCCAAAAGGATAAGCGATCGATACAATCAGATACGTACTGCGGCTGGAGGCTAGACTGGAAGGAGTGGGCTAGAGGCGCCCGCCTGATGGTGAAGGAATGGAGTATTCGAAGGAGGTCAAGGCGGCAATCGACTCCCATGGTGACCCCAGGCCATCTCCGTGGCTTCATCCGATTTGCGGACAGGGGGTGGATGCATCGACCGTCCGATTTATTCGAACAGACCGATACCTCCTACTTCCCATCCTCGAAGCAGAGTGTCTTGATGGTCCTATCGCTTGGCCGGCGGCGGCAGCTCAGCCACTAACCTCAGCGAAACCGTCAGCTCATCTAACTGGAAGTGCGGCTTCAAGAAAGCGATGGCTTTATAAACCCCTGGCTTTCCCGCCACCTCTGCCACTTCCACTCGGGCTTCCTTCAGGGGGAACTTGGCTTTGATTTCCTGTCCGGCATCCTCCGTGCTCACGACGTACTTACTGATCCAGCGATTCAGGAAATCCTCACAATCTTTGCGTGTCATGAAGCTCCCGATTTTATCCCGCATAATAGACTTGAGATAATGGGCGAAGCGTGACATCGCTAACAGATATTGGAGCTGAGTTGACAGCCGCGCATTGGCATTCGCGGCATCCGTGTCATATTTCTTGGCTTTCTGGCAGGATTGCGCGCCGAAGAAGGCCGCAAAGTCAGTCCCTTTACAGTGTACGAGGGGAATAAACCCAAGATCCGATAGTTCTTTCTCACGACGATCAGTGATGGCGATTTCTGTCGGACACTTGAGGGCGATCTCTCCTTCATCGGTGCGGAACGTGTGGGTCGGCAGTCCGTCCACCCGTCCTCCTCCCTCGACGCCGCGAATGGCCGCGGTCCAACCATACTTTGCAAACGCATCCGTAAGGCGGGCCCCCATCGCATAGGCGGCATTTCCCCAGAGATACTTGCTGTGATCCGTGCCATCCACATCTTCTTTGAAATTGAACGTCTCGACCGGCACCGTATCCGGCCCATAAGGCAGCCGCATCAGCACATGCGGCAAGGTGAGACCCACATAACGGGAATCCTCTGACTCGCGGAAGGATTTCCACTTGGCATAATCCGGAGTCTCGAACTTCTTGGCCAAGTCACGAGGATTCGGAAGATCCGTGAAGTTTTCGAGCCCGAGCAGACCAGGCGCAGCCGCCGAGATGAACGGCGCATGGGCCGCAGCCGCCACATTCGAAACCATCTCCAGCAATGCCAAATCCTGAGGATGGCGCCCGAATTCGTAGTCTCCGATCAAGGCCCCGTAGGGCGCTCCACCGAAGGTCCCGTACTCTTCTTCGTACACCTTCTTGAAGAGTGCGCTCTGGTCGAATTCTACGGCCTTCTCAAGATCCTTCCGTAGTTCGTCCTTGCTGAGATTGAGCACACGGATCTTCAACATGGTACTGGTTTCGCTTTGCATGACAAGATAGTGCAGCCCGCGCCAGGCGCCTTCCAGCTTTTGAAACTCCGGCGCATGCATGATGGCATTCAGCTGGGCGGATAAGACTTTGTCAATGTCCGCAATTCGTGCGTTGATCGTCGCCTCGAGGTCCTTCGACACACGGAGCGTGCCTTTCATGACCTCATCGACGAGCGTGGCAATCTGCCGGCGTGACTGGTCCCGCTCCCAGTCGTCCTTCCCGATGCGGGTCTCACTGATAATCTGATCAAGAAACCCGGTTTCCTCTGTTCCCGCAACCGCCGCACCCTGGGGCTGCGCTTGTTTCGCTTCATCCGCCATGGCTAACCCTCCTTCTGGGAACCACCCTCAGTTCCCAGCCCTGCTTCTTTTCCAATTTTTTGTTGCAACTCGGTATTACCGATAATCTCCTGCAGTTTTTCAGCCAGCTTGTCATTCCCATCCGTTTTTGCAAGCAGCGCAGAGAGTTGTTTCCTTACTTCCACAAGCTTTTTCAACGGCTCGACTTGTTCGGCCACCTGCTCGGGGCTGAAGTCCTCGATGTTGTTGAAACGGATTTCCACGCCGAT
>JACQHN010000290.1 GCA_016199015.1 Nitrospira defluvii | reverse complement strand
GTGATGCCCGCATTAATGTTGTTTCAATCCTCGCCCTTCCCGAAGGAAGGGCGCTACACGGCGTAGCGGCCACGCCCAGGTACTCCCTGAGTTTCAATCCTCGCCCTTCCCGAAGGAAGGGCGCTACACCGAGGCGCGGCCTCAGAACGGACCGACCCATGCTGTTTCAATCCTCGCCCTTCCCGAAGGAAGGGCGCTACCTGCCAGTCGTCTGTTTCGTCTATCGCGCAGATGTTTCAATCCTCGCCCTTCCCGAAGGAAGGGCGCTACAGCGTTAGGAAAACCCCTTGGTTTTCCCTGAGGTTCGCCCCCTGCCGGCGCGAACCATCGAGAACTGCATGGAGACTTTGGCGAAGGTTCATCGCCATCTCTCACAAACTCCTTTCATCTCAGTATCTTGCACAACGCGCGATCCTCCGCCCACTTCATCAGCGCTTATGGTTCGCGCTCACAAGATCAATGGCTCGTTAAAATCCACCGACATATCTACTCCAAACACCTGCACATACTTTTCCTTGGGTTCGACCAACCGATATACCCGCAGGCTGTCTTCCTTCTCATCGATGATCTCGACCAATTGCCGCACGAGTTCCTCGAATTGCATTTCGTTGACGGAACATTCAAATACCGACTTTTGCACCCGCTGCCCGAAATTCTGACAGGCTTGCGCGATCTTGCGCAGCCGACGTCGGCCCCCTGTCGATTCTGTCGCCACATCGTACGCGACCAGGACCTGCATCGCGACCTCCTACCGATAGAGGAACGGTGGATAGGCGTCCAAATCACCACGCAACACGCGGGCCAACAAGCGCGCCTGCACGTGCGGGACCAAGCCCAGCGGCATCTTTTGATCCAGCACCGGATGCGTGATCTCCTCCTGTTTCCGTTTTTGATAGGCCACAATGACTTCTTTGCGCGCGGCATCGTCCAGGTGCACCGCGCCGCCAGGGCGAGCGTGAAACTGGTTGGGCGCCACTTGCCGTCGATTAATCAACGTCAGCGCCAAACGGTCGGCGAACACACTCCGCAACTCCTCCATGAGGTCCAATGCCAAGGCTGCCCGACCTGGGCGCAGGGCATGTAAGAATCCCATTTGTGGATCAAGGCCCACGCCTTCCAACGCCGCGACGCAATCGTTCATCAGCAAGGCATAGAGAAACGACAGCAAGGTATTCACCGGATCGGTGGGCGGGCGACGTGTACGGCCACTCAGTGTAAACGTTGCGCGATCTTCGCGCACCATGCGATCGAACGTGGCGAAATATTTTCGGGCGGCCTCACCTTCCAGGCCACGAAGGTGGTCGAGGTCTTCCGCAAGCGGCACGCGCCCCAGCACGTTTCCCAGGGCCTCTGCGGTCTGCCGCAGCGCATCGCCATCCTCGGGTTGGTCGGTTTCCCTGGCGGCGCGCAAGACTATCTGGCGGCTATTCTGAATTTTCCCACCGACGATATGCCGCGCAATCGCCAGGGTTTTGTCGACATTGCCCATGGCGGCATGTTGCGCACAACGCAGCAACACATTGCCCGAGATCGGCCCTTCCACTCGCGCTTGAAACCGGCCGTTGCGATCGAGAAAGACAACGAACCGGCCATCTTGGGCGCATCGCGCCAGCGCCGCCGGACTCACCAGCACGTCGCCAAAACAGACAATGCCACCCAGGTGATGGATCGGCACCTGCAGCTTCGTCTCCCGCTCGACCTCGACCCGCAACGTGTCGTGATCCAGACGGAGGTATGAGCCCTCGGTCGTCAGATACAGCGTGTTGAGTAATTGGTGCATCGACGGCTCAGCTCGGTTCCGTCACGACAAACAGCGTGCGAACCACCGCCGCCGCGCGTTGCTGCTCGCCGATGACCGACGGCATGCAGGCTTCGATCAATGAGCAATGTCGACACCGGGCATCGTTAACCGGCGGCGGAAGAATCTTGGCCACTAACATCGCGCGAACCTGCGTCACGACCTCGGCCACTTGATCTCGCAATTCTGCCGTAAAGATCACTTCTCTTCTTCGGCGTGAACTGTGGTGATAAATCGCGCCACGTGGGACGGGCTTCCCGGTCATCTCCTCCAAGCAGATCGCTTGGGCACAGAGTTGGAGCTCGTCATGCTCTTGCTCTCGACGGGGGCCATGCTTGTATTCGACGGGGTACGGGACCTCACCATGAAACTCCACCACGTCGGCTCTGCCGATCAGCCCCAGCTGCTTCGACCAGAGCGGCACCGCCCGTTCCACCCGCACCCCATCGACTATTTCAGACTCCGGCTCATCCACCCGTTTATGAACCGCCTGCCCTCTCAACGTGTAGAGATTCTCGTCAAAGGTTTGCTCAACGTGAATCAGCGCACACTGTCGCGGGCAATAACTCCAGTGCTCCAGCGCGGAGATCATGATGGGGTCGTCTGTCTTGTCATCCATGATTGGCCAAACCTGAATCAAAAACCATCGATGATTTCAGGTATGAGTCCATTGAGCTGCCCGAGTTCAATACTCCCATTGGGTTTCACAGTCAGCGTGCGATGAACTTTAGCGGAGGAGTACTGTCCCGCCTTACTATCGTGCTGCCACCAAATCACTTTCAGCACTTCCATGCTTCCTTCGGGTCTGGCGGAGGAGGCATCGTTCTCGAACAGCTTGGGGAATATCTGTTTGATAGCTTGTGCGTCCGCATCGCTGAACCCTGTCTTTTCTGCCAATTGCGGATTCATGCTTCCAAAAAAGACATAGGTGCCGAGGTCAACGCGGTGCTTCATGCCCATCTGGTCAGGTTGGCGCTTAATCCCATCCCCTTCGTTGCTGGTACTTTTCGTGATTTGGTTGCTTGTTATGCAGTCAGAGACAGGAGTTACGCTAAATGCCGACTGGACACTTACAGGACCACGAATTCCTATGGAAACACTTTTATCATCGCCTGCTGCCTCATCCATTTCTTTCCCTTTGCCTTTTTTCCCGCCCTCTCCTTTGAATGGAAAAAGTTGGCCGAAGGCCCGAACATCGAACCAAGTACTGCAAGCCTTATCGATGATACCTTCAACGGTTTTCTCAGACAGAACTGTACCAGCGCGCGATTTGAGATTGGGATGCTTGTCGACTTTGTTATCGTCTGATTGGACAAAAATAGGCTTACCAGCTTCCATCAACCTGTTGCGAATTTTACGCTTCAGACAAACATCAGTGAGTTCTCCAAGTCCGTCATAGGTGATACGAGGGCGGTTGCCGTTGAGAGGGTCGCCGTTCGGATTCGCATTGGTTACGCGAAAAACAACGGCAAAGTCGATCTTCTGCTGCAGAGTCGTCATGGTTTCTCCTTCTTTAATCGTTTTTACCAATCTCTCGATCTGGGTCAGTTTCCGGTTTGTTCCACAGCGCTTGCCGCTGACAGTGATAGCCAAGCAGGAATTCCCCGGAGAGTCGTCGGTCATCTAGAAAGTCCTGCGGCTGGAACTTGCCATTGACCTCGTCGAGTTGCTTCTCCATATCGTTCAAAAACAATGGACGCTTCGAGCGAAGGCGAGTCTTATAAGGACTTAATAAAAGCTCGATGGTTCGCCACGTTGAGAAGGGATGGTCAGCGAACCGTTGCATCAGCCTTGCAGCGCTGGTCTCTCGCTTTTCCTTGGCAAGATAAAGTGCTCGGCCTTCAATATGGTCCGCGATCGCCAATAGGCAGCCATAAAGATAATCGCGGGTGGTTCGATCCCGTTCCAACGTCATCTGGTAGCTCCTTTCCCTAAAGTAACCTTTGAATAATGCGCACGCGATGCCTAAGTCCTTCTCAAATTCCCAATGTTTCAAACCTGCCCGATTGCATGTTCTGTGAGTTGCCGCTTCCATGAGGTCGCGAGGAATACGTTGCCCGTCAATAATGCAGGGAAGCAGTCGCTCCACCGTTGCCTTGTGCAACTTCTTCAGAGTGTCATCCTTAGCCTGACCATGAGCGGCTTCGGCAATGTCCTTGGGAGACGGTGCTCCGACAAACTTGAGATCCTTGGGGTAGTTCTGGTGCCACGCAAACGCCTCATGCCAGGCTTGCACACGGTCGAGGAATTCGGAGCCGGTAAGCTCACGGTAGTACGTAATGGCCATGCGGCCTGGCGTAGCCGAGTCCAAAGCCATGACGACAATGTCGTTTGTCGCACCTAGCGTTGTCCGATAACCTGCGACGTACTTGTTCAGGCGGAGAGCAAAAGTTTGCCCAGCGTCGCTCAGCGACTGATTCGAGATTTCAGGCTTGTTAGTTTCTAATCCGAACATGGCAGCAGAATCCTTAAACGGATCTGGGATCTCCTTGCCATTCACAGCCCAGGCAACGATGGTTTGGTCACCGTTACGGAAGCCCTGCCGTTTGATCAGCCACTGTAAAGCGCTATGTGCTTTTTGTGAAACTTCAATCCCGACGCCGGCTGCGTGACTGGCCTGCAAGAACCGTCCAAGGTAGATGAAGTCCGAGTCTTCCTCCTTCTTATTTGAAATGAGCTTTGCATTGTCTTTCCCGCTACGAAGCCTGTTTGGGTGTTTAGTGGCAAGCGCTCTTTTGATTCCCGTGACCATGCATAGGTCTACCACCTTGGTTTCTTCACTGGCCGTGCAGCGCCTAATCCAGGCACCCTGCAGAGTCGTGTCTTTCCATACCTCGGGTACGAGATCGTTTGGAATTTCAACACGCCATCGGATCAAGGCATTCTGAGGCTTGTATATGCCTTTGTCCGGCGTCAACTGCTTCAGGAGTTGAGGTTTGTCTTCTTTGGACTTCCAAGTTCTTAGCAAGTGCCCCTTGGAATCAACCGGCATAACGCCTTCCTTAATCAGGTCGTGTAAAACTGCCTTCCTCTCGACATACTGAAGAATTGCAACCGCCTTTGGATGGGAATACTCTGACTCGCACCACTTCCGAAGCTTCTCGCGATACGATTCAAAGTACTTGTTCTGCGATTTGTTACCCTCTTTGTAGTCGCCGGCACAGTACTTCACATGATCGCAGAGAGGGTGCGGCACGACCGCACTCGTCCTTGCAGTGGCCGATTTCTCGGTGGCGGGGATAACGGTGTTTTCCTTATCAATTACACTGGCTCTTCTGAAATTGCCCTTGCTGTCCAAAGCTATTTCGATATGCGCTTGCTGAACCACATGATACAGAGGCGTCAACGCTGCTTCCGACGACGTATATGCCTGAGCGGCGCAATGCTCGTAGGTTTCGTAAAGTTTTTGAATCCAGCTCATCTCAGCACCCTAATGCCGTGACTTCGACCTCAACGTTGACGAGATTATGCCCCCGTCTGAATTGCTTGGGACGCATCTCCCTAATGAACTTCCGGATATCGCACTGTTCAGGGGGGATAAATCTGACAACGCCATGAATCATCTTGGGGCGCCAAAACCGCGCCTCAAGCTTGTTCTCGCCGGTCTCATCCGGATAGTCGAAGCCGTGGAACATAAGACCGTAGGCCACTTCCGGGTCGCTGTCGTAGCTACCCACACCCGAACCGAATTCGCAAGGCTCAACATAGCCCTGGCAATCCCGTGTTCCAAGAAAGATGTCCTGGCGTCCTCCCCGCTCCAGCATGCGTTTGGTTATAATGTGGTGTTTGGCTTCATTGCGATCATCAGCCAGTTCTGGTCGATGCTGGTTCCACTCGAAATGGGCGCGCACTTGGTATTCCACATCAGCCAGGAAGGTGTAGATAGCCAAGTCATTTCCCCCGCTAAACATCAGCGGCTTGGTGCCCTTGGTCTGTGTTCGGATGCGCTTGATCACTCGCACTTCATCAATCACCCAGATGATCGTTGGTTTCCAGTAGATGGACTTCACGACTCCTTTCAGTGCCTCGTAAGTTGGAATGTGATAGGAACACTTTTCACCGCCAATCTTAGTCAACGGGTCCGTAAACAATGCAAAGCGCCCCCACACTTTGAATTCAATGCCGCTATTGAGTGAGTCAGACACAAAGCACCTCCATTGGTCCGTCAGGTGTCAATCCCAAGCCAAACTCCTCGCTGTAGTAGGGCGTGTCAAGATACAGGATGTCTATTCCGTCTTGGATGGCATGCACAGCGCCTTGCTCTTGCAGCCGTTTCAATTCGTGCGAGAACACGTTGACTGTGTATTGCTGTGCTCTACGCAAGAAAGCACTTTGTTTATCCACATCGAATGCCGCACATAATTCGCTAATGAGTTCCTTTCCTTCCTTTCCATAAGGAACAATGACGCCCCGAGTCGGCGCGTCGATCGCTTTAAACGCCTTGGCAGCAGACATAAACGATTGACGCAGATAGATGTTCGGGCGAGCGTTATAGCAGCGATTGAATTCGTCTTCAGCGATTGAATTGGTTGATAATAGATTCAGCAAGGTATCCTCTCGCCCGACCGTCTTTGCCGAAACGGGATAGGTCATCTCATCCCGTCTGGCAAAGAAATAGTAGTCGAAATACCGCTTCATTGCTTCCGGTCCCAGCAGGTTCCCATCAAATTCCCACTCACCAGTACTGGCCTCAGACAAGAGCCGATCGGTGACATCTCGCCCACACCGAATATCCTTGAGCATGTCTAGGGTCTCGTCAGCCGCATTAACCACATGGACCCGCCCTATTGGCTTCCGCTTGTGACGATTGCATCGCCCGGCAGCCTGAGCAATAGAATCAAGTCCTGCCGTCAGGCGAATCACCGAACCGAAGTCTATGTCCACGCCGGCTTCGATCAATTGCGTGCTGAAGCAAATCAACTTAGAAGCCGGTTGGGACAACAGTTCTCGCAACTGGCCTAGAATACTTTTTCGATGAGTAGGACACATGTTCGTACTGAGGTGATAGATCGGTACGGATGTCTTTCCCTGACAGTATTGGAAAAGCGCTTTTGCTATTTTTTTGGTGTTCACGACCACGAGGCAGCTTCCGCTCTTATCGACCTCCTCCAACGCGAGGCGAACAATCTCTTCGTTTGTCCAGCCGCCGGGCTTACGTTGGTTTAGTACTTCGACCCGTTTCAGATCGTCGAATAGTTGTTTCACGTCTGGCATGATTTCGTTTCCATCCACAAACCTCAGGGCACCTTTGTCCTTATCAACGCGATTCAAAAGTGGCTGGGTCGCCGTGCATAACACGGCCGTACTTCCACAATGTTCGACAAGAAAATTAATCGCGTTACTGAATAGATGAGCACAATTCACCGGAATGGTCTGAACTTCGTCGAAAACAAGCACCGAATTTGCCAATTGATGCATTCTTCTGGCGCCACGAGTACCAGCCCCAAACAGCGCCTCAAGAAGCTGTACGCTCGTCGTGTACACCACTGGAGAATCCCAGTTCTCCGTCAATATCTTTTCTTTCCAACCTTGCTCTTCCGGGGTGAGATTCGAGTGATGCTCAAGCACGATGCGCCCACGGTCCTCTTCCGAAAGTTCGAGGATGGCGCGAACCACCTCGGCGTTCTGATCGATGATCGTCGTAAACGGGACGATATAGATGATCCGATCCATTCCCCACTTCTTGGCGTGGTGCAATGCGAAACGAAGGCTGGCGAGAGTCTTGCCGCCGCCTGTCGGTACGGTGAGCGTATAGATACCATTTACCCGGCTGGCGTTGTCCCGACAGTGGTCGGATATTTGGTCTCTGATTTTGTCGATCGGATTTGGCGCGCCAAAGCTTCGTAGCTTTTGCTCAAGACGTTCGATAAGCACATCCCAGTGGATATACCGTCCGTTGAGTCGCTTCTTTGCCGCTTTCGGGCTCTCAAAATCCGCGGTGTTGGTACGGTCGGCATCGATCAGACAACTGAAAAGCAATCTGACAAGGAGTCCGATTTTGAAGCTAACTACTTGGCTTTTATCTGTTCCTCCGTCACGGAGTGCAAGTTGCCGGATGGATTCTTTGAGGTTATCAATCAATCCTGAGTCTTCCACTAACTCACGAAAGCGCTTCTCAATCGACACATCCATTTTGGTCATGACCTCTTGGATGTGGGTCTTTGAATCTGATTTGCTGATTCGCCTCGTGAAGTTATCCTCGACGGGACGACTCGTATCCGAGGATAAGCAATCGATTAGACCGGAGTGGTGTGATGCGATGCACAGCGACAGCACCTGGCCAACTACTTGACCTATTTGCCCTTGCTTAGACAGTTCCTCCCAAACAAGCTGCGCGCCTGCAGTAGAATGGTCCACCTTGCCCTTGAGTCCCCGCACATCGACGGATTCATCCTCATCTTGGTTGATCAGACCGACAGCCGATTTGAGATAGGCCTGAAACTTATTGCTGTACTTCCCTAAATCATGAAGTAGTCCTATCAACTCCCCTTGAGGTTCGAGGCCTATCTTCGAAGCAAGTCGTTTGGCTATCTCCGCAACTCCCAACAGATGCTCTTCAAGGCTCTGTGGAGCACCTCCTGTCTTTCGGATGTGGGCAATGTAACGGGGCAATTCCTTGCTCATTCTTTGACTCTCTATATCGAGGCTGTTCGCTCGTCTTCGCGAGAAGGATAGCTTTGGAAAGCCGAGGAATACTTTCCAAGGTCGTGCCAGAGCCCTGCGAGTCGGCCCCATTCAGAACAACCGAAGATCGACGCAAACTCTTCAGACAGCTTGGCGACTGCGCGCAGATGCTCTTCAAGGTCATGAATCACAAACGACCCATCGTCGCCCTGGCGCACATGGGCGAGATAGCGTTTCCCCGATGATTCAGGATGTGAACGTGATGGATTCATACTTGGCCTGTCAGCGGCACGTCCGTTAGCGAACAAACATTGCATCACACCAGCTTGAGCGAAGGATTGTATGGCGGGCCGGGCTCGCCCACCCAATAGATCGACTTGTCGGGATCACCTTCCGGACTGTTCTGCAGCACCGGTACGGCGATGCATCGGCCTTCGTCACTGTGTTTGCGAAAGTCTTCCTCGGTTAATGCCAGATACACATCCCGCCGGCATTCCGGACAGTGCCGAACACCCTCCACATCGGTCGGTTGGAGCCGATCCCAGACTTGCGGACACTTGAACCGGAAGCGACAACTGATCCGGGCTTTTTCATTCCAGCTCATCGCGTTCCCCCGTCGTTCGTCTCTTGATCCACCGGCCTTGACCACAGGAGTCGTTCGGCGGCTCGTGTTGAAACGGGGTTGCGCCACCATGGATAAATGGACGGGTTGTCGTCTCTCACTGTCTTCCGCTCCGGTTCTCACTCCCTCCATCCAACGGCGCGAACGGCACGCCGGGGTTGTATTTGTTCGCAGGATTCAGCGGATTCTCCGGGCGATAGCGATTCACCTGGTTGAACGGATTGTTCGGATTGAATTGGTTGATCGGATTCGCGGGATTGCCCGGATCGTATTGGTTCACCGGATTGAAGGGGTTGTCGGGACTGTAGGCATTGGTGGGATTGAAGGGGGCGTCCATACCGCACTTCGTGTGAACCGCTGGCTCAGTTGCGCAATATCGTGAATGTTGCCAGCGGAGAAACCCCATCGCTGTTTCCGTGATCGCACAGTTCATGTGAGTGAAGATGTTGTCGTCTCGTGTGTATGTCTCGTCGAAGCCTGACTCCGCTCTCCCTGGCGCGGCTGACCCCACAACCAGCATTCCGCCTATATGCTCTGCGTATCGGATGGTCACCGCTCCTGGTACCTGTTCATCGGCGGTGTCCAGCATAGCCGATGACTGTGACATCCGGGGTCACGACTCCATAGAATGTTTATTCAGCCGCAGACGCTCATTCACCGAATAGTTTCGACGCCGAGGGTGGTTGTCATCTTCATAGGCTGTGCAGATGACGCTCGCATTTTTGAGAAAGGCTCATTTTCATCCGCGTTGCCAATAGTCGGCTGCACCGTACAATAAATGATTTTGAGAGACGACTGGACTGTGGAATTGCCTGAGAAGGGCAATCGATTGAACCTTCCGAAGATGTTTGCCTGCAGGCTGCTCAAAAAGGTCAACCAACGAGGCCGCAGGCGAGGCAAGAGCCGGAGGCGTACCCTCGGGGG
>JACQHN010000263.1 GCA_016199015.1 Nitrospira defluvii | reverse complement strand
TGTTGAACACGACTTCGCCGCCGGTCTCGCCTTCTGCCCCCAATGCCCGCCCTTCGAACCAGGTTCCATCGGCGAGCGCAAGAATCGCTTTCTTCACTATCACTCCTTACCGAGGGATCCACGATCGTACGCGCACGGTCAGCAGCGCGATCCCGAGCCCCACATTCACGATATAAAGAACCCGCACGGGTTTGTGCATCTGAAAAAACGCTTCGAAGGCCGCCTTTCGCGCCGCCTCCCCTTTTGAGGCAAAGGCCTGAGCTTGAAGGGCCGCGGCTTGGGGATGCAGTACAAACGTGATCACCCCGGCGGTGAGGAGCATCCCCCCAAGCAGGAGCCATTCGGTTCGTGAAATCGCACTGTCTGCCGTCCCTTGTTGGACCAGCCAGGCCCGCCACAGGATCCCCAAGGTCAACACCGTCGCGGCGCCGAGGACTAACCGATTATACCCGTCGAAGGCACGTGTCAGAAAGAAGCCGCCCGAATCCTGTCCTCCGAACGTGTTGAACACTGCGGGGATCACGGCTGCGACCAACACTATTAAGCCGCCGATCCAGATGGCCAGGGCGAGCAGCTCACAGGTGAGACAGGCGATCAGTCCTTGGCGCAAAATTTCTGCCCCTAACAGGATGTTGAAAACGTCCGCCAGCTTTGTTCTCGCGTCGCTCCGAGGCTCCACGTACGGAAAAAAGTACGCGTCGCCTCCTCGCTCGCTGCGGCCGCGCTGAACGGCCTTTTTGAACATCCTTCGACCTGTGCTCGCATGATTAAAGACTATGGACCATGCGGTTTTCATAGCGATCGAACATAACAGCCTACGAGCCCTGTCGCTCGGGGCGTTCAAGCTCAAAGACCACCCGGCCGGAGACGATGGTGGTCGTCACCCGCCCCTTCACCTTCCAGCCGGCGAACGGCGTATTACGACTCTTGGAGCGAAACCGTGAGGGATCCACTTCCCACTGCATCTGTGGATCGACAATGGCCACGTCGGCCGGAGCGCCGACCGCCAAGGTTCCCGCATTGAGGCTAAAGGCCTTCGCCGGGGCCGTGGCGAGTTTGTCCACTGCCGCCTCGATGGTGAGCACACCTTCCTCGACCAGCGCCATCGTCAGCGACAAGGCTGTTTCCAACCCGACAATCCCGAACGGCGCCTCGGTAAACTCCTGCTGTTTTTCCTGTGTCGCATGCGGGGCATGATCTGTCGCAATGACATCGATGGTCCCGTCACGAAGCCCTTCTTTAATCGCCTGCACGTCTTGCCAGGTCCTCAGTGGAGGATTCATTTTTGCGTGCGTATTGTATCCGCGCGTGAGTTCTTCGGTGAGGGTGAAGTGGTGCGGACAGGCTTCAGCCGTGACCTTGAGACCGCGTGACTTTGCTTCCCGCACCATTCGCACGGACCCGGCGGTGCTGATGTGGGCGAGATGCAGCCGGGCTCCGGTGAGTTCCGCGAGGGAGACGTTGCGCGCCACCATCACATCCTCCGCCGCCGAGGGAATTCCGGGCAGGCCGAGCTCAGTCGATACCAATCCTTCATTCATGCAACCGCCCTCGGAGAGGTGCAAATCTTCGCAATGATCGACGATCGGCACATCGAAGGCGCGCGCATATTCCATGGCCCGCCGCATCACGAGACTATTCATAACCGGTTTCCCGTCGTCGGAAATCGCGACACACCCGGCACGGCGCAGGTCACCGATTTCCGCCAGTTCCTTCCCTTCTGACCCTTTGGTGATGGCGCCGATCGGATACAGATGGGCATTGCCGGCGGCCCGTGCCCGCTCAATCATAAATTCGGTAATGGATTGATTGTCGTTCACGGGATTGGTATTGGGCATGGCGCAGACGGAGGTGAAGCCGCCCGCGACCGCTGCTGCCGTCCCTGACTGAATCGTTTCTTTGTACTCAAATCCCGGCTCGCGAAAATGCACGTGGAGATCGACGAAGCCAGGCACGACCAACTGGCCGGCCGCTCGAATCACTGTCGCGCCGGCCGGCGCAGCGAGCGTCGGTCCTACCGCTAAAACTTTCCCGTTCTGGATCAAAACATCCGCGACGCCATTGAACCGTCCGGGGTCAATCACATGCCCGCCTTGAATCAATATGGCCACGCGCACTCCCAAAGTTAAAAGGTGAAAGTAAAAAGTGCGATCTGGGCACTATCAACTTTTCGAACTCACCATTTTTCCTTTTGCCTTTTTCATTTTTACTTGTGCGTCTTCTATGTCCCCGATCCGGACATGAGATAGAGAATGCCCATGCGCACCGCCACGCCGTTGGCCACCTGATCAAGAATGACGGACGAGAGACTGTCCGCCACATCCGGCGCAATTTCAACACCTCGATTAATGGGGCCGGGATGCATCACGATCGCGCCGGGCTCGGCGAGTTTGACCCGCTCGCTGGTCAATCCAAACTCTCGCGCATATTCACGGATCGTTGGGAACAGGGCACGGCCCTGTCGCTCAAGTTGCAGCCGCAACATCATGATCACATGGACGCCCCGAAGGGCTTCGTCCAGGTTGTGGTACACCCGCACGCCAAGCTGGTCGATATGCAAGGGCATCATGGTCGGAGGCCCGACGACCCGCACCTCCGCTCCGAGTTTCGTGAGGGCGAAAATATTTGAACGGGCGACGCGGCTATGCGCCACGTCGCCGACAATCGCCACGCGGAGCCCGGCGAAACCCATCCCCCGGCCGCGGATGGTATACAGGTCCAGCAAGGCCTGTGTGGGGTGTTCATGCCAGCCGTCACCAGCATTGATGACGGACGACTTGACGCCTCGCGCGAGGGTCTCCGCCGCGCCGGCTGAGGAATGTCGCAGCACGATGATGTCTGCTTGCATGGCTTCGATATTGCGGGCCGTGTCCAAGAGGGTTTCGCCCTTCACGACACTGCTGGACGAGGGAGAAAAATTGATGACATCGGCGCTCAATCGTTTGGCGGCCAACTCAAACGAGGTCCTCGTTCTGGTGCTGGGCTCAAAAAAGAGGTTCACCACCGTCTTGCCCCGCAAGGCCGGCACCTTCTTGATTTCTCGCCCGGAAACCTCTTTGAAGGAATCCGCTGTGTCGAGGATCAACATGATGTCGTCCGCCGACAGGACGGTCAAGGTGAGCAGGTCTTTCCGCTTGAGCCCCACGACATGGTCTCCGGTTACGCTTTGAGAATCACGACGCGGTCTTCTTCCCCGTTCTCTTCGAGCGAGACGTGAATGGCTTCCTCGCGTGACGTGGGAATGTTCTTCCCGATGTAATTGGCCTTGATCGGCAGTTGCCGATGGCCACGATCGACGAGTACCGCCAGCTGAATTTCCGCCGGCCGTCCCAGGTCGATCAGGCTGTCCATCGCGGCGCGTATCGTCCGTCCGGTGAAGAGCACATCATCGACCAACACCACCTTCAGATCGGAAATCTTGAACGGCACCGACGTCCTTCTCAGAATTGGTTGGTCCTTCCGCAGCGAGAGATCGTCCCGATACAGCGTGATATCCAATTCGCCGATGGGAATTTGCGTGCCTTCAATTTCGTGAATGCGACGCACGAGCCGATGGGCCAGGTGCACGCCGCCGGTCCGAATTCCCACTAACGCCAGATCCTTGGTCCCTTTGTTGCGCTCCAAAATTTCGTGGGCGATGCGGGTCAAGGCGCGCGCGATATCGCCGGCGTCCATCACGACCCGTTCCTCGCGTTTGCCTGCGGGGGGTTGGTTCGTCATGGATGACCTCCCGGCTGGAGACATAAAAAAACCTTCCCACCGGTTTGGATGAGAAGGTCCTGATTGCCCGACGGCTCGCTGCCGTGCACCATGATCATGAGCTCCTTACCCACCTCACAGGATGAGCATTAAAGGCGATGAGATCTTAACGAGTTGCCCCTACCGTGTCAAGAATCGAGGGATGGCACAGCGAGTAAGTCTGGTGCAGCCCTTCATTGACTCCCTGCATGCCATTTGTTAGCTTCGTGCCATTGAGAGCCAGTCTGTCCTCTCGTCATCCAAATCATCAGTTCCGACCGTGAAAGGATCGCGCATGACTTCCTCTACCGCTACTGCAGCTACGCCTGAGCTTCTGACTGTCCTAGCCAATAAAGCCACATACCTTCGCATCGAGAGTGTCAAGGCGACGAGCGAGGCCGGGAGCGGTCACCCCTCCAGTTGTTGCTCAGCTGCGGACATCGTTGCCGTATTGTTTTTCTCGGTGATGCGGTACGACCCGAAGAATCCCAAGTTGCCCAACAGCGATCGATTTGTCCTATCGAAAGGCCATGCGGCCCCCTTGCTCTATGCGGCCTGGGCGGAGGCCGGCCTGTTTGCAAAGTCGGAGCTGTTGAAACTTCGTACTCTTGCCTCCGATCTCGAAGGCCATCCGACTCCCCGTCTCTCGTTCGTGGATATGGCCACCGGGTCGTTGGGCCAGGGATTGCCGGCCGGAGTTGGTCTCGCGTTCAATGCCAAGTCGATCGAGAAGACGGACTACCGCACCTACGTATTGATGGGCGATGGTGAATCCGCCGAAGGGTCGGTATGGGAAGCGGCTGAAGTCGCTCGCCATGCCGGCTTGGACAATCTCTGTGCGATCATCGACGTCAATCGACTGGGACAAAGCGACCCCACCATGCTGCAACACGATATGGAAGCCTATCGAGCCCGTTGGGCTGGATTCGGCTGGCATGCCATTGTGGTGGATGGCCATGATGTCGGCGCGCTCGTGGCGGCGTTTGACGAGGCGGGACGGACCAAAGGCCGTCCGACGGTCCTACTGGCGAAGACCTTCAAGGGGCGCGGCATTTCCACTATGGAAAATCATCCGGAATGGCATGGGAAACCGTTGAAGAAGGGGGAAGAGACTCAGAACGCCCTGGATGAATTGACGCGTCAACTGAAGCCCACGTCGGCGCAGCCTCAGATGAAACTGCCTCCGGCGGGTAAGGCCCCCGCCTCCTCCAAGGGAACGATGGCGCCCCCGCCCTACAAGCTCGGTGACTCAGCCGCAGCTCGGGAAGCCTTCGGAGTCGCGCTTCTGGCGCTCGGCGAGGCGAACCCGCTCGTGGTCGCACTCGATGCCGACGTGAAGAACTCCACCTATAGCGACAAATTCGGCAAACGGTTCCCCGACCGGTTCCTCGAAAACTTTATCGCCGAGCAGAATATGCTGGGCGCCGCGGCCGGTATCGCCGCCTGCGGGAAAATTCCTTTTGTCGCCACCTTTGCCGCTTTCTTCACCCGAGCCTACGATTTCATTCGCATGGCGGCCATCAGCCAGTCGAACATCAAGCTGGTGGGAACCCATGTCGGCGTCAGCATCGGTGAGGACGGCCCGTCACAGATGGGGCTTGAAGATTTAGCCATGATGTCGACGCAGCCCGGTATCACGGTGCTCTATCCCTCGGATGCCCTCTCGATGTACAAATTGGTCGAAGTCGCCGCGGCCCACAAGGGAATGGTGTATCTCCGCGCCGGCCGTCCGAAGACGCCGGTTATTTATGGTCCCGACGAAACCTTCCGCATCGGCGGGTCCAAGGTCGTCCGGCAGAGCGCCGACGATAAGTTGACGATCGTCGCCGCCGGCGTCACCCTGTTCGAGGCATTGAAGGCGCACGATCAGTTGAAGGCCGCCGGGATTGCGACGCGCGTTGTGGACCTGTACAGCATCGTGCCGGTGGATCGGGCGACGCTCCTCGACTGTGCGCGGGCGACCGGTGGGCGCTTCTTGACTGTCGAGGATCATTACGCCCATGGTGGAATCGGCGATACTGTCCTGAGTGCGCTGGCGTTAGA
>JACQHN010000262.1 GCA_016199015.1 Nitrospira defluvii | reverse complement strand
TTCTCTTCGCGCCGCTCTACCACAGCGCCATGAAACATTGCGCTGCGCCCAGGCAGGAGCTGGGGATTCGCACCTTGTTGAATATTCTCGGGCCGCTGACAAATCCAGCGGGGGCTCGCTTACAAATTGTGGGCGTGTTCGATGCCGGGCTGACGGAGCTGTTGGCCAAAGTCTTGGTGCACCTGGGCACGCAACATTGCTTCGTCGTCCACGGCATGGATGGGTTGGACGAGATCACGTTGACGGATCGGACCAGGATTTCAGAGGGCAAAGCCGGGGTTGTCTCGAGCTATCTTATCGATCCGTCGGAGTTTGGTCTCCATCGGGTCAATCCGAAGGAGCTCGTCGGCGGCAGTGCGGCGGAGAATGCGGCGATTACTCGTGACATTCTCCGGGGGCGGAAGGGGCCGAAGCGCGACATCGTTTGCCTGAACGCGGCGCCGGCGTTGGTGGCCGGGCGCAAGGCGAAGACCCTCCAGGAAGGGTATCAATTGGCCCAACGGACGATCGAGGTAGGGGCAGCGATGGAGAAACTGGACAGACTCATCGACTTTACAAAAAAGGCATAGCGTCATCGTGATTCTGGATCAAATCCTCGAACATAAAAAAGCCGAACTCCGACACAAGAACAGCCGCGGGTATCTCGCAAATCTGAAGAACAAAATCCGGGATGCTGGGCCGACGATGGGGTTTGCCGTGGCCCTCGATGCGCGGCGCACGGCAACGAAACCGGCCCTCATCGCTGAAGTGAAGAAAGCCTCACCCAGCCTGGGGCTCCTGCGGCCTGAATTTGCGCAACGGTTCGAACCGGTGACCATCGCGGAAGGGTACCGGGCGCATGGTGCTGCGGCTGTCTCGGTGCTGACGGATAAGGATTTTTTTCAGGGGAGTCTGGACTACCTGGCCGACGTCAAAGGGAAGGTGGGGCTGCCGGCGCTGAATAAAGAATTCATGGTCGCAGACATTCAATTCTACGAGGCGCGCGCCTATGGCGCCGATGCCGTGTTGTTGATCGTGGCTGGTTTGGAAAGACGGCAACTGATCGACTTCGCGGCCTTAGCCAAGGAATTGTCGCTCGACGTGCTGGTGGAGACGCATCACGAGCGTGAGTTGGATATCGTGCTGGAATGGTTGCCCGATGTACGGATGATCGGCATCAACAATCGGGACCTCAAGACGTTCTCGACGGATCTCGCGGTCACTTTTCGACTGGCGAAACGCATTCCCGGCGACAAGCTGATCGTGAGCGAGAGCGGCATTCACAAGCGGGACGATGTCGTGCGGCTGGTTGAGGCCGGGGTCCACGCGATGTTGATCGGAGAGTCGTTGATCAGAGCCCAGGATATCGGGGCGAAGATTTGTGAACTGTTGGGCGACGACAGCAAGAAGGAGGGGGCATGACACGTCTGGGCTGCTTGTCCGTAGCGATGGGATTGCTGGTACTTGCCGGTTGCGCCATTTCCGATTCAGCGGTGCATTCGTCGAGATGGGACGGCTGGATAGGGACGACGAAGGATAGCCGCGTTCGAGAGATGGGAATACCGCTGAGGTGTCATACGTTCAAAGAAGGCGGCGAACTCTGTGAATGGAATATCATGCTCGACGGCGGAAAGACGGAGATCATCGGTCTGCAATTCGACCCGAAGGGCGTAGCCTGCCAATGGTCCTATCGCGGCTTCTATGGTTTGGAATCCAGCAAGGCGAAGTGCTAGGAACCATGGCGGTCAAGGTCAAAATCTGCGGGATCACGAATGCCGAGGATGCCGCGGTGGCGGTCGAAGCCGGCGCCGATGCGGTCGGATTTGTCTTCCATAAGAAGAGCCCGCGCTGTGCGGAGGCGGCCGTTGTGAGGGCGATCGTAAAGACACTCCCGCCGTTCGTGTTACCGGTGGGTGTGTTCGTCAATGAAGAGGCCAAGGTGGTCCGCGACTTGATGGACAGCTGCGGTTTGGTATTGGCGCAACTTCACGGCGATGAAACCGCAGCCTATTGCGAGGCGCTAGGGCGGCCGGTGCTGAAGGCGATTCGCCTCAAGGATCGTCGATCGTTCTTGGCCTTGGCCGAGTTTCAAGGCCGGGCCGGTGTGAGAGGTTTTCTGGTGGACGCCTTTTCGCCCGATGCCTATGGAGGCACGGGCCAGGTCGCCGATTGGTCGCTGGCCGCTGAAGCGGCATCAGCCGCTACCATTCTGCTGGCCGGGGGACTCACGCCGGAAAACGTGTCACAAGCGATTCAGCAGGTCCGTCCGTACGGGGTGGATGTCAGCAGCGGCGTCGAAGCAAGTCCGGGCAGGAAAGATCACGGCAAGGTTCGGGCCTTCGTGCAGGCTGTCAGGCTTGTTTCATCCTAGTTCAGCGTTTTATACTTTTATTCTTACGATCAGCTGAAGGAATGGATATGGCGATACCAGATCGACATGGGCGGTTCGGACCCTACGGTGGTCGGTATGTGCCCGAAACCCTGATGCCGGCCTTGCTTGAATTGGAAGAGGTCTATCAACGCACACGTCGGGACAAGCGATTTCAAGCCGAACTCAAGCACTACCTAAAAGACTATGTCGGGCGTCCGACGCCGCTTTACTTTGCTGAGCGGCTGACGAAACGCCTCGGTGGGGCGAAGATCTATCTCAAGCGCGAAGACCTCTGTCATACCGGCGCCCACAAGATCAACAATGCCATCGGGCAGGCACTCCTTGCGAAACGTATGAAGAAGCCTCGTCTCATCGCTGAGACGGGCGCGGGTCAGCATGGCGTGGCGACAGCGACCGTGGCCGCCATGTTCGGTCTTGAATGCGAAATTTACATGGGCACGGAAGATATGCAGCGGCAGGCGTTAAACGTCTTTCGGATGCGGCTTCTTGGCGCGACGGTCACGGGAGTCGATGCCGGCAGCCGCACCCTCAAGGATGCCATCAGCGAGGCCATGCGTGATTGGACCACCAATGTGCGGACGACCCATTACGTGCTGGGATCCGTGCTCGGTGCGCATCCCTATCCGATGATGATCAGGGATTTTCAATCCGTGATCGGGCGGGAAGCCCGCAAGCAGATTCTGGCCGCGGAAGGCCGCCTTCCAGATGGTCTCGTCGCCTGCGTCGGCGGCGGGAGCAATGCCATAGGACTGTTCCACGCCTTCGTCCCCGATAAGAAGGTCAAGCTGGTCGGCGTAGAAGCGGGAGGCCTCGGCATCGAGAGCGGTAAACATGCGGCTCGATTTGCGGGTGGCCGTCCCGGTGTACTCCAGGGCACGATGACCTATCTGCTCCAAGACGACAATGGCCAGGTGAATCTCACCCATTCCGTATCGGCTGGCTTGGACTATGCGGCGGTGGGGCCAGAACACAGCTTCCATAAGGAAACGAATCGTGCCCAATATACGTCCGTGACGGACGATGAGGCATTGGCGGCGTTCGATCTGCTCGCGCGGGAAGAGGGGATTATGCCGGCGCTAGAGAGTGCTCACGCCATCGCCGAGGTCATGCGATCTGCCCCAACAATGAAAAAGAGTCAGGTCCTCATCGTAAATTTATCGGGGCGCGGGGATAAGGACGTGCAGCAGGTCGCCAGGATGAAAGGCGTGACGCTGTAGCGGTGAAGTGCTGAATGATGAATTCTGAATGCTGAATTTTGAATTGACGCGCGAACCACGAGCTACCAACGACAAGCCGGAGGAATGGACGGAAGACATGAACCGCTTGGATCACACATTGAGTCAGCTGAAGGCGAAGGGGGAGAAAGCGCTCATCACCTACATCATGGCGGGTGATCCGTCGTTGCAAGAGACGGAGCAATTGGTGCTTGAATTGGAGCACGCCGGAGCCGACGTCATCGAACTGGGAGTGCCTTTTTCCGATCCGATTGCCGACGGGCCGGTGATTCAGAAGGCGGCGGAACGCGGCCTTCGAAGTGGTACCTCGCTGCGAATGATTTTGGAGTCGGTGCGGCATCTTCGCACCAACACACAGATTCCCATCGTGTTGATGGCCTATTACAACAATATTCATGCCTTCGGCGAAGCGGAATTTTGCCGGAAGGCCGTCGACGCCGGCATCGATGGATTGATCGTTCCGGATATGCCTCCGGATGAGGCGGGACCTCTGCGTGGTCCTGCGGACGAGGCCGGCCTCCACCTGATTTTTCTGCTCGCCCCAACCAGCACAGCGGCCCGGCGGGCGTACGTGGCGAAGGAGTCCGGCGGATTTGTCTATTATGTTTCCATCACGGGCATCACCGGCGCTAAACTGAACGACATTGCGGGGGTGCGTGACAACGTCGCGAAAATCAGAAAGCATACGAAGACGCCTGTGGCCGTGGGGTTTGGGGTCGCCACACCGGACGATGCCGCGCGGGTGGCGGACGTCGCCGACGGCGTCATCGTGGGCAGCGCCATTGTCCGTCGGGTAGGAGAGCATGGACAAGATGGCCGGCTCATTCAGGAAGTGGGTGCCTTTGTTCGCTCCCTCAAGGCGGCAATGCAGCCTGCCTAACGGGAGGATGGGACCGTCTGTCTTCCCGCAGTGTGTCTCGGTTCCTCTCCCTGGGTGATCGTGAGTCTGCCTCCATGGCAGCTTCTCCAAATCACTTTTTCCTTCCGAAAATACTGCCGGTCAGCCTATCGTGTGTTCACCTGGAATGCATTCATGGCAGCGGGGCGATTCGCTGCTTTGTAACGATTAACGGTTCAACGAGGAGATGCTATGGCCGCAGTGCGCCGGAAGATCAGTCGTACGACTCGCAAGAAGAGATCGAAACCGGCATTGAGCGTTCCACTCCGCAAGGCCGCGTCCCGTAAAGTGACGCCGTTATCCGAAGATCGCCTGATCCGAACCCTGCAACAGCGACTACTCGATACCGTCAGCAGTTCAGAACAAGAAGGCCGCTCGCCCATCGGCGTGTCGGCGGTCTTTGTGCAATGGTTCTGGCAACTGACGAAAGTCGATGCGATCGCCATCTATGTTCGTGATGAGCAGACGCGCGACATGACCTGTTTGGCCGAGGCCGGTCGCGGTGATGCCTCAGTCGCCGCCGAATGGCGCAAGGTGCTGACGAGAGCAGAGAAGCAGGCGCAGGTCACGAGCGGTGCCCTGCACGCCTTCCGCCTGCATCGAATCGGCAGGATGGAAGGATTGGTGATGCTCCAAACCGGATCGTCCCAACGATTGACCGCGCGCAAACTCCTCACAGTGCTGACGGCAGTCGAACCTTGGTTGGCGGTGGCGCTGGACCATGCCCGACTGACCGTAAAATATGCCACAAAAATCTTGCGGATCCAGCACATGGAACAGGTCAGCGATGTGTTGAATTCTTCGCTGGCGGAGGAGGAGAAGTTGCGACGGGCCTTGGATGCCGCGATTCGGTTGGTCGAAGCGGAAGCGGGTGCGCTCTTCCTGAGAGCCGACGATGGATCGCTGAAACTGTACTCGGTGAGTGGAGAACGAACTGGTGCTTTAACCGTACTACAGTCTTCCATTGCCGCAACGGTGCATCGCACGGGCCACCCGGTGCTGAT
>JACQHN010000271.1 GCA_016199015.1 Nitrospira defluvii | reverse complement strand
GGCGGACTTTTTCAACATCCTGCTTAGGTTTGGGAGGGGAGCAGCGGAGAATCGGTCACGATGATGACGCCGCGCATAATGGGGTGAATTCGACACTGATAGGGATATCGGCCCGGCGGCAGGCTGGGGATCGTATAGGCGCCGCCCGGCTCAACGGCGCCGGAATCGAAGGCGCACCGGCCACTCTCTTCAAAGCATCCATCGTGGGTGACGGTATGGTGGGTCGGGGTCGGATTGTCCCACCGGATCGCGGCACCGGCAGTCACGGTGACGGCGGCGGGCACGTAGTATGGCGAACCGCTGTCCATTAAGACTTGGGCCGCCGGCGGGGTGGCCGAGGTCGGCCAAGCCGTCAGGGCGCCTACTGCAAGACTCAGGATGACGACACGCCAGCTCATGGGGTGGTCGATTCGGTGAAAGGTTATATTTCTATTATACATAGAGACCGGTTCGATGCGGAAGGATTCAATGAGTCTGCCGGAATGGGCGATGACTGTAGGCTCACATGCCTGTCAGGACAATACGGTGGGCTAGGAATTTTCGGAACGGTGGTGAGGAAGCCAAGTCGTGGTGAAGGGGTTGGAGACGGGAACAGCCATGGTTTGATAGGGGGATCCACTGTCGCAGTCTGATACGGTCTCGTGCTGATTTGTGGAGGTTGCAAGAACCTGGCTGTTCATGCTAGATGGAGGCCGCTTTACCACCGACGTGCCAAGGTGAAGACCTAAGAGGAGGGCGTGGAATGGCAAAGAAGAGCGTGAAGAAGAAAAGCCCTGCCGCGAAAACCACGCGGCCGAAGAAAGTCGCCGCGAAGAAGACGGGGAAACCAAAGAAAGCTGGATCGGCAAAGAAAGCTGGACCGGCGAAAAAAGTTGTGACGGCGAAAAAAGCGAAGAAGGCGGCGCCAGGGAAGGCCACCGCGAAAAAGACCGTCAAGAAGCCGGCTCCAAAACTGGCCAAGAAAAAGACGACTGCAAAACCCCAGCGCGCTATCAAGGTGAAACCGGCGGCCAGATCCGCTAAACCTGCGCAGAAGCCTGCCGCAAAACCTAAGCCTAAGATGACCAAACCTGTGATGCCCAAGGCCAAGTCATCGGCTGAACCCTCCGTGGTCGTTCCCGAGTCAAAAGCGGTGACGTCTGTAGTGCCGGAGGTGGGCAAGGCAGCGAAGGCGGTGGTTGAACCACCCCAACTGGAGTTGGATGACGAGGAGGAATTGGTAGAAGACATCGACGATGTCTCGGAAGAGATCGAGGAGGAAGAAGTAGAAGAAGAACTCGGACTCGACAGTGCAGACGACGATGTCGACTATCTGGAAAAGTCTGAGGATCTCCTCGATGACACAGACGAGTATCGCAATAATTAGCCCACATTGGTGTCGTGGTTGTCGGGTTGTACCCGGTTGATGCTCCCCGCGCCCCGCTTCTTCTCGTCAGTGAGAGCGTTACAGGACATGCCTAGCGTGCTGGCCTGTCGCAGCGCATGCGGGTTCAAGCGTCGGTGCGCCATGTGGTCGCTTTTCCCCGGCGTCACGATCGCAGGGACCCATGGTCGCCGTCCGGACGTCTCGTATTTCTCATGAGTCATTTCCTCTTTATCGCCGGCGCTTTGCGCGAACGGAGTTCCCAGGACAGCGCTGAACTCCAGCTGGGGGCAGGCATATGGGGACTCTGTACCTCGCTGATTCGTGACAACCTCCAAAAGTTTTTGACACCGGAATCCCACGGACTGGTCTATGTCCTGAAAGAGGGGATTTGCGCGGAATTTGCGATTACCTCGCCGGTTTTGCCGGTTCAGGCCTTGGACGACTTTCTGAAGGACGAGGTGCGGACGGAAGCGCGGTATGGGTTTGTGCGGATTACGCCGGTGCGGCGTTGGCAAGGCCATGCCCAGGAATGCCAGGTTTTGTTACAGCGAGTGTTGGATATTGAGGAGCCCACGGAACTGACCCGGCGGCTGAGTCTCGGGATGCATCGTCTGGCCAATGCGGAGTACCAGGCGATTCTCGAAGGGTTGGGTCCTGGAGAGTGACCGGGCCTGTCACTTCCGCAACGAAAGCTGGCTTAGTCGAGTGTGCTTCCGGTCATGAGATGGTAGGCCTCCTCGATCGTGCTGACCTCTTTCACCTCGACGTTGAGATCCCAGGCCAGCCGGTTGATATTCCAGCGAGGATCATAGCGCTGGCCTTCAGGGATGAGGATGGTGCGATAGCCCTCGCGGGCTGCTGCTCGAATCTTGTCCGGAATGCCTCCGACCGGCCCGATTATGCCGTCTTTTGTGATGGTGCCGGTCATGGCGATGCCTCGCTGAATGCGATCCCCTTTCAGCAGCGCGGCAAACCCTACCGTCATCACCGCACCGGCGCTTGGACCGTCGGTCCCGGTCGAGGCGTAGGCGATGCCGATGGCGCTGACGGTGCCCGCATGGTCGACCTGCGGCGTGTGGTCGAGGGCGTATTGAAAGGCCAGGGCCATCGAACTGAGATTGCTCTGTCCGGGCCGGACGTTGCCGCCTTGCCATTGCAACACCATTGGCGAGGGGCTTGGCAGGTGATCCCACCGCAATAAGAGGATTTCGAAGACGCCCCGGTCGTTGGCCTGGATCGCGGCCAACACTGGGATTTCGACGACGGATTCCGCAGCGGCCGGCCGGAAATCAGCGAGCAGCAGCGACGTCCACAGCAATACGATGCGTAGACCTGTGCTCGTGATGCCATGGGCAGCGGAGAGGGGCATATGAGAGGGAGTCTATCAAAGGTGTTTTCGGAGTAAAGTATTCACTCGATTTCCTGCCCCATCCTCAATGGCATCCTGCCTATCCAGAAAGCCACGTATGGAGTTGTTGAACCGGCACTTTGCAACAAGTCCAGTCACTGCCTGGCTGACGCTGGGAATTTTCTTGGGAGCGGTCCTCACCCCCGAGATGCTTTGCGCGGAATGTACGTCGGAGACGGGTGGAACCAGCGCGACCGCGGCCTTCACCCTGCGACTGAGCAATACCTGCACCGAGGCCGAGCGTGAGGCGCGTGCCATTCCCGCGCAAGACTTGTTGCGCGCGCTTGCGTCAGGTAAGGGCATAGACCTGGCGGGTGTCGTGATCCACGGCGACCTGCTGCTCGATGAACTGCCGGCACAGAAGATGGCGGCGGTACGGGATCTCTCGCCTGAAGACCGTCGAGACCTCGAGGGGCTCAACGATGAGGCGGTCCATGTCATTCGTGGACCGTTCGTGATCAAGAACGCGCGAGTCCAGGGACGGATCGTCAATCGGCTCAAGCAAGGCTTTCTGCTGTTCACCGGACCAGTGGTGTTGGCGCAGACACGTTTTGAAGGGTCTGTCGATTTGTCGCGAACAGTGTTTCTCGGTCTGGTCGATGGATCGAGCGCGACCTTCGAGCAGGAGAGTTATTTTGTGCAGGATCGCTTTACGCAGGGCGCCATGTTCTCGGACACTCGGTTCGGTCCGCATGCCCGGTTTCATCGCTCGATCTTTGCCGGTCCGGCCATTTTTCGCGGTGCCGCGTTCAAGGGGCTGACCGAATTCTTGGAAGTGGTCTTTGATCAGGATGCGAATTTCTCGCATGCGTCATTTCACATGGGGACCGGATTTTCCGGAGTGCATTGTCGTGGGAAATGCGACTTCTCGTCCGCGCAGTTCGATCGGGAAGCTTTCTTTCTCTTTGCCCTCTTCGATCGTCCCGTTACCTTTGCCTCGGCGCGATTCGGGTCTCAGGCCGATTTTTCAGATGCCTCATTCAAAGAGCGCGATGACCTTGCGCAGGCGACCTTCGCTCACCCGCCGCTCTTAACCAGGACCGCGCGGGTTACCGCCACGACACCCGGTCGCGCCGAGGCGTCGCCCTCATCACAGACACTGACAATTGCGCTCTTTGTGATGGCGCTCGGACTTCTGCTCTATATCATCAGGGCCAAATGACCCCATCCTTACCCACCATATATAGTTTTAGTCTTGCCCGTCCCCCCCATAACTTGGTATAAGATTGAAAATTTGTCCAAGGGAGCGTCTAGTACCTGATGGACCAACCTGAACTGCCCTACCAAGTCAAGATCCAGAACTTCGAAGGTCCCCTCGATCTCCTCTTGCACCTCATCAAGAAGAACGAGATCAATATCTACGATATTCCAATTGCGCTGATTGCCCAGCAGTATTTGGACTATCTGTCGGTGATGAAGGAGCTGAATCTCGGCGTGGCCGGTGAGTTCCTCGTCATGGCAGCCACATTGCTCCATATCAAATCGCGCATGTTATTGCCGGTGGAAGAGGCGGCGGTGGATGAGGAGGACGGCCCTGATCCACGCGAAGAACTTGTTCGGCGGCTGCTCGAATACAAACAGTTCAAAGAGGCGGCCTCGCAGCTCGATTATAAGGAGCGTCTGTGGCGGGACGTGTTTTCGCGAGAACCTGGTCCGGCCGTGGAACTTACCAAGGATGAGAACCTTCTTGATGAGATCTCTTTGTTCGACCTGGTCGATGCGCTGCAGGGGGTGCTCTCACGCCATCCCGGGAAGCGTTTGGTCGAAATCATTCCTGATAACCTAACGGTTCGCACTCGCATGAGCGCCATCATCGAAGCCTTGGAAGAGCATGAGTCCATGGCCTTCACAGCGCTATTCGAGGCGTCGAGCCATCGGCTCGTCGTGATTGTGACGTTCCTGGCCCTGCTCGAGCTGATTCGCATCAGGGTCGTGCGAGTGTTTCAAAGCGAAACCTTTGGGGCGATTCTTGTCTCGCGCGCCTTTTCAGCCGTTGCAGAAGGGGAATTAGTGGAGGAGTCTGAATGGAAGAATCTATGATTCTCAGCATGGGGGACGCGGTTGAGGAGTCTGTCGAGGTGCGGGAGCGCGCAGAAGAGCCGTC
>JACQHN010000308.1 GCA_016199015.1 Nitrospira defluvii | reverse complement strand
TAGGCGGTCATGAGGATGATGAACGTGTGAGGAGCCTTCTGCTTGATCGCCTTCACCAGTTCGAGCCCATTCAGCCGTGGCATCTTCAAATCTGTGACGACCAACCAGGGCTTCAGACGCTCGACCTGTTCGATCGCATCGGCGCCGTCGATCGCGCCTCGGACTTGATAGCCCAATCGCCGGACGGTTTCCGACAAGGCCGCCCGCATCGACGGCTCGTCATCGACAATCAACACGGTACGGGCATCCTCGGATGTGGCTGACGGTTCCTGTAGGGCCTGTTGCACGCTCATTCGTACGTCTCCTCTTCAGTTGCGCTCAAGATCCGACACCGTGGCACTGATCGACCGGCCCGTGCGGTGGTCCGCACGGGCATCGATGCGTTCTGGACAGGGCCTCGTGGCAACGTGATGATAAAAGACGTTCCTCGCCCCGGACTACTCTCGACATCGATTCGCCCATGATGGGCTTCTACCAATGCATGCACGATCGCGAGACCTAGACCAGTCCCCTGGTCTTTGGTCGTAAAGAAAGGATCAAACACCCGCGACTGCAGTTCCGGCGGGATGCCGGTGCCGGTGTCGCTGACGGTGAGATGAATGGCGGGGACCTCCGAGATCGATGGAGGGGCGACGGTCACGGCTATGGTCAGGATGCCTCCCTCGGGCATGGCCTGAACGGCATTCAACACCAGGTTGAGCAAGACCTGTTTCATCTTCCCGCCGTCGCACCAGAGCTGTGGCACATGGGGATCCCCGTGACAACAGACCTCGATCGAGGCCGATGCCATGGCATGGGAGGCCAGGGTCAAGACTTCCCGAATCAGCGATTCGGTCTCCTGCCACCCTGCCTTGGAACAATCGGGTCGCGTGTACACCAGCAAGTTGGACAACAGGCGGTCCATCGATTGCACCGCCACGGAAATATGTTCGGCATAGGTTTTCAACTGAGGTTGGTCGCGCAGATCTTTCCGCAGGAGCGAGGCGAACAGTTCGACGCTTCCAAGGGGATTGCGGATCTCATGCGCGATGCATCCGACCATCTGCCCCATCGCCTCCAATCGATTGCGTCGCTGCAGACGATCTTCGAGCTGGCGGATACGCGTCACGTCATGGATCAGAACCAACTTCCCGATCAAGGTTCCCGATACATCGGTCAGGTCCGTCTGGGACAGGGCGATGGCAATGCCGCTCGGAAGAATCAAGGGATACTCACCATGATCCTTCCGAATCTCCTGAAGGATTTCAGCGGCCCGCCGTCCTTGCAGCTGCGTTTGCGAGATGCCCAAGAGCCGTTCGGTAGAGTGATTGCACCGCACGACAAGATCCTGAGAATCGGCGACAATCACCCCCGTATCCAACGACTCCAACACCGCCGTGACATGGGCACGCATCTCCTCCGTCTCACGGAGATGCTCGCGAAGGCTGGCGTTGGTCTGGGCCAGTTCGAGATCCATCTGCTGGAGCCGAGTCGTCAAGGCATCATACGATTGCTGGAGGACGGTAGCGGCCTGGTCAAAGTCTTGAAAAGCGCGCGTCAGCAGATCGTTCTTGGTTTGATCGGGGCTCTGCAAGGTCACGCTCACCGACCTCCTTGAGTTGGGACAGGCTGCGCCTGATCAGTCTGCAACAGGGTGGCCATACGTCGGACGAGGCTGTCATTGTTCTCACTGAGCGAGCGTAACCCGCCCTGGGTCAGGTCCTGGCGCTTGGTATTGCGAGCCAGTCGAACAACCTGAAACTGTGCCCAGGTCTCTTGCTCCGAATTCAGACCTGCGACCAGTGCCTGTTTGTATAAGGAGAGTGCCGGTGCAGGCCGGTTCAAGTGGACCAAGGCATCGGCGTGCCGCATTACGTCCGCCGCCGGCAACTCCATTCCGCCCTTGAGAATGTCGTCATACAAGGCCACCGCCTCGCCATACTGTTTGGCCAGTCCCAACGCATCAGCCACCTTCAACTGGATCAGCAGGCGATCGGGATGGCGTGCATGATGCTCCAACCATTGGCGTCCCAGCTTGATCAGTCCGGCGACATTCCCCTCTCCTTCAAAGCAGGTCAGGATTCCTCGTACCGCCTCCCCACCGAACCGGCCGATCGGGAATTGCAGGCGATACCGTTCGAAGACGGAACGGGCCGCGCGCATGTCTTTCTGTTCAAGGTAGCTGCGGCCGAGTCCCATGATGGCCACTTCATGGAACGATTCGGCCCTGGGATCGCGAATCAACGACTGGTAGAGCCGGGCGGCCTCCACGGGAAAGCCGAGCCGTTGGTGGGCGTCGGCGATCTTGAGCAGCACATCGGTGCCTGCATACAGCCGATCGGCTAATGGACCGTGCCGATGAAAAAGACTGATGAGCTCAAAGTCGTCTTGAGACTTCAAGGCCGCCTCGAGGCGTGGCCGCAGAAATGTGACGAGCTGGGCCCCACTCTTGTCTGGCCAGGGATCGTTCTCAATTTTCCCGGCGCGCAGCACCACCCGTTCGTAGGCTGCGAGCGCCTCTTCACGCTTCCCTGCCCGCTCAAAGGCCTCGCCCAGGTAAAAGAGCGCCTCGCTACCGACGGCGGAATCCTCATGCTGGTGCGCGTTTTTTTCGAATAGCTCACGCGGACTGAGTGATTCGCCGGGTGCCAGCGGAATGTTTGAAAGCTGGGCGGCGACGGTTTGGCGGAGATTGATCAGCCCTTCTTCCGGATCTCGATGCTCCTGCACATCCGCATAGCGAAGTTTGGCCATCGCCGCAATGGGCGCATCCGGGTACTGACTCAACAGCGCGGCGTAGAACAGGCTTGCCTCGTCCCATCGGCCGGCCTCTTTGTAGCTGTCCGCGACGTGGGCCAACACGAACGGATTTTCCGGCCTGGCTGGATACAGATTGTAAAAATGCAGGAGTTGCTCCCGCATGACTGACGGGCGGTGCCCTTCACCAGCGGTATCGGCATACCGTAATAGGGCATAGGGATCTTTCCGGAATACGGCAGGCCATCGGCCGGCGAGGCTTTCGTATAAGGTATCCGCGTCCTTGATGCGTCCCAATCGATAGCGGCTGTGAGCTTGGCCCATTGAGGCAAATGCCAACAAACTTGGGTCCGTGGTACGCTTCAGCACGTTGTCGAACGTCTGCACGCTGTCCTTCCACTTGTTGATCCCACGCAACGCGTACCCCAGCCCGAGCAAGGCTCGATTGGCATCGTACGAGTCGTGACCGGAGAGACTGAGGGCGTGCTGATACGCTATCTGCGCCTCCTGATACCAGCCTTCCACACGATACACATCGCCGATTCTCCAGGCCGCCCGTTTGGCATTGGTGGAGTGCGGATCCTCCCGCATCAACGTCCGGTACTGTTCGATAATTTCGATCGGCCGGACCTCTTTGCTGTCGCTCTTCAGTGAGCTCTCTACCAAAAACGCTTGGACGGACGAAGTCAGTTTGGGTTCTCGATGCTCTCGGAGCATGTTGGTGAAGTGGAGCCGCGCCTCGACATACTGGCCTTGGAGGTACAAGGCGACTCCCCGTTCAAACTGGCTCCACTCTGGACTTTCAGTGAGCCGCTCAAAACGGGGACCTGGATCGGGCAATGTACCCCGCACCAGTTCAGGAGGTTCAGGCAAGTTGGGTGGTAAGTCTTGTCGCGCAGTCGTTGCCCCATCGGCGGCCCAAGCGGAGGCGAAGCCCAGAGGTACCAACCCGCCCAGCAGGAGCGCAAGGAAGGCCGCGAACCACGATCGTCGTTGTGTTGGAGATGGGAGTTGCACAGAGGGGGCAAATCAGCAAGTCTCATGCCCCTTCAGGAATCGGCGAAATGGTGCCATCATCTTATGAATTAGACAGATTAGGCATACCGATCGTCGGGTGGTGTCAGAAACTCCAACAGGGCTATGCGTAGGCCGGTCAAGAATTTGACATGTTGCGGAGAGCGGATGTCGGTGCGGCTAGTTTTGAATCGAGTACCCGTGACTCTTAGGGTCAAAACCTTTCCGTTTTAACTTTTCGACCAACGTCGTACGATTCACCTGGAGCAGCTGAGCGGCCCGGCTCGTAATTCCATTGGCCTTGCGCAGGGCTTCGCCGATAAGCCGATTTTCGTAATGTTCAAGCTCCTTGGTCAGATTAATCCCATCTTCCGAGAAGCGAATGAAGTGCTCCGGCGCCTCATTTGCCTTTCCTGCGGTCATCTTGAGCGGGCTCTCAGGCAAATCGCTTACGGTAATCCACCCCTTCTTTTTCAGGACCGCCAAGCGTTCGATCATGTTCTCGAGTTCCCGGATATTTCCCGGCCATTCTTCTTCCGTCATGCGAGCCAACGCTTCAGGCTCCATGCCCAAAATCTCGGTTCGGCGCAATTGATTGAACTGAGCGATGAAGTGGTTGACCAGGAGAGGAATATCACTGCGTCGCTCTCGGAGGGGGGGAATGTGAATGGGAATCACGTGCAGGCGATAGTACAAATCCTGCCGAAAGCGCCGTTCTTGTACGGCCAGCGCCAAGTCTTGATTCGTGGCGGCGATGATGCGGACATCCACATTGATCGTTCGCGTTCCTCCGACCCGCTCAAAACATCGCTCTTGTAACACCCGAAGCAATTTCACTTGCAAGGGCAAGCTCATTTCGCCGACCTCATCCAGGAAAATGGTTCCCCCATGGGCCAGTTCAAACCGTCCGAGCCTGGTGTGGGCCGCTCCAGTGAACGCCCCTTTTTCGTGGCCGAAGAGCTCCGACTCCAACAGCGTTTCGGGGATCGCGCCACAGTTGACCGGCACGAGGGGGCGATCTCGGCGCATGC
>JACQHN010000307.1 GCA_016199015.1 Nitrospira defluvii | reverse complement strand
ATCCAAAGCCGTTCGTGTGGACCGCCACGGTTGAATCGATTCAACAGAAACTTGCTCGCTGTCGACAGACGCTTGAACAGATCCAGCCCGGCTGTACCGTGCCGCGCACACGAAAAAAGAAGAAACAACTGTCCACTTAATTCCTGGACACTACACTAGTGCTCCAACTGGAATGTCCAATGTACAATGCTCAATGTTCAATGGGAACAATAGCGGGACGACGCTTTACTCTATTGAACATTGAACCATGAACATTGAAAATTGATTGTTATGCCAGTTGTCCTATTGACCAAACGCATTGAATTTGCCGCGTCCCACCGGTATCACAAGCCGGAGTGGGATGCCGCGAAGAACCGAGCCACGTTCGGCGCCTGCAACAATGACCCGGGCCATGGCCACAACTACATGTTGGAAGTGACGGTGGCGGGGGAGGTTGATCCACGAACCGGTATGGTGGTCAACCTCTTCGACCTGAAGCGAGTGCTGCTGCAGGTGTTGGAAGAATTCGACCACAAGCACCTCAATCTTGATCTGCCCTATTTCGAGCGACAGATTCCAACGTCCGAGAACATCGCGCGTGTGCTCTGGGACAAGCTGCAAGCGCAGCAAGACATCGGAACTCTGCAACGGATCTGTCTCTATGAAGATGAAGATCTTTGTGCCGATCTGACGGCGCAAGCCGGCCTCGACGTGGCGTCGGTCACCAGGCGCTACTCATTTACCGCCGTGCATGACGGCCATCGTGGCCATACATGGGACTTGTTCGTGACGGTCCATGGACGGATCGATCCTGAAACCGGCATGGTCACTGATATTGTGGCGCTCGATCGACTGGTGAAAGAGCGTGTGCTGTCCCCATTCGACGGGCGGGACCTGCGGGTCATGTTAGCCACACCGGCCGTCACCGGCGAATACTTGGCGAAGGCCGTCTGGGATCGTATCGCATCGGCCATCCCGGCCGGCACCCTGCAGCTCATCAAGTTGGTCCAAACTCGCGACCTCTCCTACGAATACGCCGGTTGAGCCCCTCTCGCACATCTACCCTATCTACACATTCGCTGTACTGTTCTGTGGTTATTCTGCGCCCGCCCTCTAAGAGGCGTAATGCACAACCTTGCCGTCCAACATTCAACTTGCCGCAGATACCATTTCAGATTGAGCTAGCCGCGATCACACGGCGTCAAAGAATGCCTTTTGGGGTAGCTACGATCTTAGGATCGGGAGAGTAAGAACAGGATGATCGCGACGGATAGGAGGATCGTCGCTGCGAGGATGCTCCACGTGATGGTCAGAGAGCGTCTCGTGGCTCTCAATGTTGTGTGGAGTTGCACGATGGTTTCCGCCTGCGTGGCGATGGTCCGCTGATGGGCTTCGATCTGTTCCTGAAGCGCCGCAAGAGCTGGATCGGCCGGCGTCGACTCCGGCGCGGGGGGAACCGCGTGAAATCGTTCGAAGGTTTTGAGCAGTTCCGGGGCCTTCTCAATGACCACCGGTAACAGCTTCTTGGCGAGGTGCAATGCCGTAGCCCACGGGATGGTCATGTGGCTCAGCCTTTGTTCTGAGGGGAGCGTGGGGTGTCTGTGCCCCTTCATTAAACAAGACCGGCGACTCAATCCACAAGCCTCATGTGTGACGCGTGCAGCCTATAGGGGTCTCCCCAGTGTCGATCTCATTCATGACCGGCTATACATTTCCAGGAGGGACCACTTGTATGGCCCACTAGTCCGGACTATACAGGCGTGGCGGGCAACCCGGCTGAGGGCTATCCCGTGGTGGGAGATATCGTGGGGACGACCATTCGGCAATTCAAGCCGGAGGACAGCGCGATGGATGTGGCGATTGAGATGGTCACCAGCCATGTAGGTGGCGCGCCTGTCGTGGGCGAAGACTATGAGTTTCTGGGGTTCATCAATGAAGGGGATGTGATTCGCGCCATCGATAAGGGAATAGATCTTCAACAGGCGAGGGCACAAGACATCATGAATTCGGCTTTCGTTGGGGTGAAAGAAGATATCACGTTGAGCTGCGTCGCGCGCATGTTCGAAATGGGTTTTCAGATCCTGCCGGTGGTGCAGGACGGCAAGGTGGCTCGATCTACTACCCGTCACGATTTGTTGCGAGCGCAGCTAGGGCTGGGGCCATCGGTGGACGAAATGGGTAAGGCAAAGAAGTGGGCTGCAGAAACATTCACCCTGTCGGCAGTTCTTGCCGAGGCGTCTTCCCGGTGGGTGAGACCAGAGCATAGAACTCCCTTGATTTATTGGGGCTTCCATCGAACGAGCACTGTGGCCTGAAAGTTGAAGTGAGACAGGCCTGAGGTTGGTGGCGTTGCTTATTTCGAGCCGGAGGTGCTGCGCAATGATGTCCATCTGGGAATTCCTGAGCCAAGATGTGGCTCTCTTTGGAGGGCTTCACAGTCCCTTGCTGAGCTGGTTTGGGTCTTGTGGGTTGTTGGTCTTTTTTCTGTGGCATGTGGGCCGGCTCACGACGGCCATTTCAATCGTGCAAGGTTGCTACACGCGCGTGTGGCCGACGTTAACCCGTCTCACCAGCAGTCGGAAAAGCCTGCAATCCGAGTGGTTGACGATTCCCGGCTTGAGCGATACCAAGAAAGCGACAAATCACCCCGGCTCCCAATCGGACCGAATTGATCTGGACGATCTCCAGACACTCGACAAAGCCATGCGTCAAGAGGTCCGGCTCGAACAGGCCTGGTTGCATTTTCGGAAGACCTTCGTAGTGGAGCGCACCGCCTGGTTCATCGAGCCGAGGATCTTTGCCACACGCACGGCGGCGGACTTTTTCCCTCGCGACCTCCTGAATGGACGGCTGAATCTGTCTTTCTATCATCAGTTTCCCTCGTTGATCACGGGGATTGGCCTGCTCCTGACGTTTCTGGCCATATTGATCGGCTTGAGCAAGCTCCATGCGGATGGCTCGCATATCGTCGGTATCCAAGGCTTGATCAACGGATTGGCGGGTAAGTTTTTGACATCAATTGTCGGGCTGGTCTGTGCCAACCTGTTTGTCCTGATTGAGAAGTCTGCCTTGCATCGTTTGGCGACGACACAACAGCAGTTTGTCACTATGGTCGATGAATTGTTTCCTCGTAAAACCATGGAACAGATGCTCGAGAATTTCACGCCGGGCGCCGGCGCACCGCAGGCATCGATTGCAGCGCCAGGAGATCTCGGCGAGCGCCTGGTGGGGACCCTCAGTGATCGATTGAGTCCCACGGTGACCGCGCTCAGAGAGGCCGTTGAGCTGTTGGGCCGTCGGGATCCAGGGGGACGTGCCGGGGCTCCGGATCGGCTGGCGGAAGACTTGTCACGAGTGATGCAGCAAACCATGGCGGCGCCGATTCAGGAATTGAACCAGTCCATTCAGGCGCTTGTCCGCTCGGTAGAGGAACTCAAGCATAATCACACCGTGAAGCCGGTGGAGAATGCATTTGAATCGACTCCTTTCGATGAAACTCCAACTCCAGAGGTCGGTCATGACATCGTGCCCGACGACAGTATGCTGGGGTTACGGTGGTTTGCGAATTGGCGGCAAGGTGCCTCAATGAAGGGCGCGGTCTAAGATGAACGCGAACCCCTCGCCAGAGTCCCAGGAACACTCGTCCGTGCTCACCATCGGTGTCACGGATTTGATGACCTCGCTGGCCGTCATTTTCATATTGCTCTTCAGCGCGTACGTCACCAAAGTGTCCGAAACGGAGTCACAGGCAAAGGTGCCGGTTCCCCCACCGGTGCAGGAGCGGAAAACGGCCCGGACCACGACTGACGATATCAAGGGTTTGCTGCGTGATCATTTTCAACGGTTCGATCTCTCGCTCGATGCCGACCCCACCGATCCCAATGTGGTACGGATTGTGGTGCCGGACGCCCTCCTCAATTTTCAATTCGGCAAGGGGTCGCTCTCGTCGGTCGCGGATCGGTTTTTGGCAGACGCCATGCCGAGTTATGCGACGCTGCTCTGCGGCGCCTTGCGAGATCGGATTGATTCACTGGTAATCGAGGGCCATACCGACGATCGCGGGTCCGACATCTACAATCTGAAACTGAGCCAGGAGCGTTCGCTGAATGTGATGGTGAAGGGGCTTGAGGTTATCCAGGATTCGGCGCCCTGGGCCTATCGCTGCTTCCACGAAAAGACTTCTGCCAGCGGGCGAGGCCGGCAGGACCTGGTCTTGGACGAGTCACGTGTGCTCGATCGGGATAAGAGCCGGCGGGTGGTGTTTAAGATCCGCCTGCGATCCACAGACCACCAGGCGGAATTGCATCAGGCCATGCGTCCTCTCGAATCTCCGACGTTCAGCTCGCGCCTGTTTTAGCGACCGCCAGACTTCGCATCGCTCGCACAGCGAAACCCGACATCGTTCCGGCGGGCATCGGGCGCATAGCCTGCGCGATTGGCCGATCGAATAGCCTTGGCATCATTATTCCAGGCGCCTCCGCGCAAGGCTCGAAGCGGGCCTGCTGAGGGACCTGTCGGGTTGTCGCGCGGGCTGAACTGATAGTAGACGGGATCGTACCAGTCGGCGACCCATTCCCAGAGATTTCCGGCCAAGTCGTACACCCCGTTCGGAGTCTTGCCCGGCTCATATCTCCCGACATTGGTCAGGGTGTCATACCCGCGCCACTTGCTTTGACCCGCATTGGCGTGGGCCTTGGTCGGGTGGACGCTGCCCCAAGGGTAGATCCGTCCTTCAGTCCCGCGCGCAGCCATTTCCCATTCTGCTTCTGTCGGCAGCCGCTTTCCCACCCGTCGGCAGTAGTCGCGTGCATCGTACCAATTGACGCCGATCACTGGTTTGTTGTCCTGAGACCCCATCATGGCTTCGCTCCACTTAAACGGCGGATCAGGCTTCTGTGATCTCAGAAACTCGGCATAGTGGGAGACGGTGACTTCATGCGCATCGAGATAAAAAGCCTTGAGCGATACGCGATGGACCGGCTGTTCATCGTCTTGGCCGCGGTCGCTGCCCATGGCAAACTCGCCGGCAGGGATGGGTACCATCGGCACATCGTCGTGGGTGCCGACGAGGGATGTGAAGGGCTGGATGGACTGGGAACTGGATCGGCTGGGTGCGACGGGATCCGAAGGTTTTGGTGAGGGACCGCTCGCGTACACGTGCCCCGTGGAGAGGAGACAGCCGAGTAGTGCGACGGTGAAACGAACGAGTGAAGCGCTATGCATAGGTCTGTGTCTAATCTCTGTGGAGGTCGTTCAACGTACGCCGCTTGCCTGGTTGTATTGTATCCAGTCTGAGCGCGAAAGTGTTGTGGAAGCTGGCCCCTTGGTATGCAAGCCTCTCGTGCGCACGCGGTTCATGGATCACGCATTCAAGTTCCCTCAGGAGTAGCCGATAAAGCACTCAGCCGGTCCTCTATGATACTCGTGTTTCCCGACAGCGAGTCATATGTCCTCGTTCACCATTCGTCGGGGAACCAGGAGCTCAACAATGAGTGTGGCTGCGGACAATCCAGTCAAAGTCAGTTATGGCCGGTGCTGCGTACATCCTGCATTTTTTGATCGGTTCTACAATATTTTTCTTGAGAGCCACCCCAAAATTAAGCCGATGTTCGCCAACACGGACATGACCAAGCAAAAGAGTTTATTGCGGCAGGGGCTGTCGATGCTTCTCATGCACGTGGAGGGCAATCGATTTGGAACGCAAGGCATGGAGAAGATTGCGGAAAGTCACAGTCGTCGCGGGAAGGTGAAAGTTGATCCGGGCATGTACGACTACTGGATCGATAGTCTCCTGAAGGCCATCAAGGAGTGTGATCCGCAATGTACACCCTTGTTGGAGCAGGAGTGGAAGACCACCCTGAAAGCCGGTACAAAGTTTCTTGCTTCGAAATACTAGCGGCATGAGGTGCTCGCGCGGGGGGACGAGGTCTTCTACATTGGGAGCCGCGGGAGCCGCCGGCTCGCGTTCCCTCGTTACTTCAGGAGATGGTCGGAGATCAACGCGGCCAACTCAGCTGGTTCGACCACGCCCTCACGGGTCAGAAGTAGCTTGCCCTGTGCGAAGAAGTGCGTGGTGGGGTAGGTTTCAAACGTGTGTGCCTTCTTGATTGCTCGGCATCGGCCGGGGACATGCATTTTGGCCTTGCCGATCTTGATGGCCGGGAACTTGGCGGCGGTTTCTTCCAGAATCGGATCGTACTGTTTGCATGGTTCGCATGTGCCCAGGCCGTAAGCCACCACAGCTCCCTCGCTGTCGGTGAACTCGTTGTAGTTTTCGTCGCGGACGTCTTGAACGGTACCGGTCATGGTGTGTCCTCAAGAAGGACTGAGGACTGAGCGGAGAGCATGGTCTCATGCCCTCACCGCTCAGTCCTCAGCATGGTCTGTTAGCTGAGCTTCGCGAGGGCCGCGAGAATGTCTTTGTCTTCCCGCGCCACCTTGATTTCTTGTACCTTCACGTAGGCGACTTTGCCGTTCTTGTCGACAATCACGGTCGCCCGCTTGCCGCAGTTCAACGGTTCAAAATACAGCCCATACTTCTTGACGACGTCACGGTTAAAGTCGGAAAGCAGGCGGTGCTTGAGATCCAGCGAATCCGCCCACGCTTTGTGGGAAAAAAAGCTGTCGCAGCTAATGCCGAACAGCTCGGCGTGGGCGCCTTGGAACTTCGGGAAGTCATCGGTCAGACACTTGTTCTCACCCTGACAAACCGGGCTCCAGTCGAGCGGGTAGAATGCGAGTACGACATTGCTCTTTCCCTTGAACTCGCTCAGCTTGACGTCCTTCTGGTCCTGATCTTTTAATGTAAAATCCGGCGCGGTATCGCCGACCTTAATTTCTGCAGCCACATCACTCATTGCGATCCTCCTAGGTTAAACCCACACTACTACGCAAACCTTTTTGTGGTACCACGCCTGGAAAAACCTTGTCAACGGGGCCAAAAGGCCTAGCCCGCATTATTCACGAAGGCTTCTACTGCAACCGCCGATACGCCGCTGCGACAAGCCTGACGGCGGGCGGGCTCGCCGCTCGGTCGGTCAACATCCTGTTCAAGGATGCCTCCCTTCCTCGCGGCTCCGCGCGCCCGTCT
>JACQHN010000017.1 GCA_016199015.1 Nitrospira defluvii | reverse complement strand
GTGGATATCGGCGACGGCCTCTGCGCAGTCTTCAAGATGGAGTCTCACAACCATCCCTCGTTCATTGAGCCCTATCAAGGTGCGGCGACAGGGGTCGGCGGCATTTTGCGCGATATTTTCACGATGGGCGCGCGGCCGATTGCGCTGTTGAACTCGCTGCGATTCGGCGGATTGGACAATGCGAACACCCGGCATCTGCTCAAAGGCGTGGTGTCTGGTATCGCAGGCTACGGGAATTGCATGGGTGTGCCGACGGTCGGTGGTGAGATCGTCTTCAACGACATCTATGCCCTGAATCCCTTGGTGAATGTGTTCTGCCTCGGAATTGCCAAGAAGGATAAGATTTTTCTGGGCAAGGCGGCAGGGGTCGGCAATCCGGTGATCTATTTCGGCTCCAAGACCGGGCGTGACGGGATTCACGGCGCGACGATGGCGTCGGATTCGTTCGATGAACAAGCCGCGCAGAAGCGGCCCACGGTGCAGGTCGGCGATCCGTTCACGGAAAAGCTTCTGCTTGAAGCCTGTTTGGAACTCATGTCAGGCGATTTCCTCGTCGGTATCCAAGACATGGGCGCCGCCGGGTTGACGAGTTCGGCCTGTGAAATGGCGTCGCGAGAAGGGACGGGCGTGGAATTGGAGCTGGCGCATGTGCCACGCCGTGAGCCGGGCATGACGCCCTACGAGGTGATGCTCTCCGAATCGCAAGAGCGCATGTTGATGGTGGTCAAGGCCGGCCGTGAAGACGAGGTCATCAAGATTTGTCAGAAATGGGACTTGGATGTGGCGGTGATCGGGCGGGTCACCGCCACAGGTAAGGTCGTCCTCAAGGAAAACGGCCAGGTGGTGGCCGAGATTCCAGCCAAGGCGCTGGCTGACGAAGGCCCGCGCTATGACCGGCCCAGCGCGCCGCCTGCCTATCAGGACATGTTGCAGGCGTTGAACTATGACGCGTTACCGGATCTAAAGGATGCGAATGCGGCGCTGCTCGCGCTGTTGGACTCACCGACCATCGCCAGCAAGCGTTGGGTCTATGAACAGTACGATCACATGGTCCGCACCAATACAATGGTGCGACCTGGTTCGGATGCAGCGGTCTTGCGCATCAAGGGGACCAACAAGGCCTTGGCGCTGTCGGTCGATTGTAACGCGCGCTATTGCCTCCTGAATCCCTATGAAGGCGCGAAGATCGCCATTGCGGAATGTGCGCGAAACCTTGCCTGTTCAGGGGCGGAACCGATCGGAGTCACCGATTGCTTGAACTTTGGGAATCCGCAGCGCCCCGAGGTCATGTGGCAGTTCGTCCTCGCCATTGAAGGACTGAAGGATGCCTGTGAAGCCTTGAGCGTGCCCATCGTGAGCGGCAATGTAAGTTTGTATAACGAGACGAACGACCTGTCGATTTATCCTACGCCGATGATCGGGATGGTCGGATTGATCGAGCCGGCCGACCGTGCGGTCACGCAATGGTTCAAGCAGAACGGCGACGCAATTATTCTCCTGGGAAAAACGCGTGAAGATCTAGGTGGAACTGAATATCTGAAGGTGCTGCACCATCGCGAGCAAGGCTCACCGCCGTTGCTGAATCTTGACACTGAGAAGGCGGTGCAGGCCTGTACGATTCGACTCATTCGCGAGGGGTTGGTGCAGTCGGCCCACGATTGCTCCGATGGCGGATTGGCCGTTGCCTTAACGGAATGTTGCGTCTCTGGTTCGGACGAGCGACGGGGGGCTGTGGTACAATTATCGCTGGATGGTCTTCGTCGCGATGCGTTGCTCTTCGGGGAAAGCCAATCGCGAGTCGTGCTTTCTGTGAGACCAGATCAGGCCGAACGAGTTCTGAACCTCGCCTGGAATGCCGGTGTGCATGCCGCGCGAATCGGTACCGTCGGAGGCAATCGATTCGTGATGCAGGCGGACGGCGATCAGCGCGTTGCCGGCTGTACCGTCGATCTGGAACTGACGACACTGTATGACCGATGGGCGCTGGCCATTCCCAGGGCGTTGGGTCAAGACTAGGTTACAGAGCGATGCCCAAAGACTTACCGCTTATTTCTCCCGACAAATTCCACGACGAATGTGCCGTCTTCGGCATATACGGCCACAAAGAAGCGGCCAATCTCGCTTACCTCGGTCTCTACGCGCTCCAACACCGGGGGCAGGAAGCGTCCGGAATCGTGTCCAATGACGGCGAGCAGTTCCATATCGAAAAGGGCCAGGGCCATGTCGCCGATGTATTCTCCCAACAATCCCTAGCGCGACTGCCGGGGACGATGGCCATTGGACACAATCGCTACTCCACGGCAGGCGGAGCCGGTCTCAAGAATGTGCAGCCGTTGAACGTCAATTTCGCTTTTGGCAACCTGGCAGTAGCGCACAATGGAAATTTGATCAATGCCACCATGCTTCGTAGCGAGCTGGAGGCCTATGGCGCCATTTTCCAATCCACCTCTGACACGGAAGTGATTATTCACCTCATCGCGCATTCGCGGGCCGATACATTGCTTGAGCGCGTGATCGATTCACTGACCCAGGTTCGCGGCGCGTTCTCAGTGGTCCTGATGACGGATCAGGGTGTTATCGCGGCGCGCGATCCTCATGGATTCCGCCCGCTTTGTTTGGGACGTTTTCGCGATGCCTGGATCGTGGCTTCCGAGAGTTGTGCGTTCGACTTATTGGACGCCGAATATGTGCGGGAAATCGAGCCAGGAGAGCTGGTGGTGCTGGATTATCAAGGCGTCACGAGTTACAAGCCATTCGCACCAACCATGCCGGCGATGTGCGTGTTTGAATATGTCTATTTTTCCCGTCCCGATAGTCGAATTTTTGGAGGCCGGGCAGTCTATTCCATCCGCAAAGCGTTCGGACGGCAATTGGCTCAAGAATCCATGGTGCCGGCGGACATTGTCATTCCCGTGCCGGATTCTGGGGTGCCGGCGGCGTTGGGATACTCTGAAGGATCGGGGATTCGCTTCGAGACCGGACTCATTCGGAATCATTACGTGGGCCGCACGTTTATCGAACCTGAGCAGTCGATTCGCCACTTTGGCGTGAAGGTAAAGCTCAATGCCGTCCCTGAAGTTCTCGAAGGCAAGCGCGTCATCGTGGTGGACGATTCGTTGGTTCGTGGGACGACGAGTCGAAAAATTGTGAAGATGCTGCGTCATGCCGGGGCGAAAGAAGTGCACATGCGCATCAGTTCCCCACCGATTGTATCGCCCTGTTTTTACGGGATTGATACGCCGACCAAAAAAGAATTGATTGCCTCCAGTCACACCACCGAAGAAATCCGCAAATACATCACTGCCGATAGCCTGGCCTATCTGAGTTTGGATGGCATGCTGAAAGCGGCGCCGGGTATCCCAGAGCAATATTGCAATGCATGCTTCACCGAACGCTACCCCATCTCGTTCACCCGTGCAGAAGAGCTTCAATTGGGACTCTTCGAATCCTCGCGCTAAGTCATCCTCTCCCGCCTCATTTGTGAGGAGAAACTACGATCGTCTGGACTTCTCTCCCCGCCTTGTTACACTCATTGTATGTCCGCCGTAAGGAAATACCGTTTGATCGCCGGCACGGGACTCGTGGTGGTTGCGATTCGACTTGCACTGCGGATGGTCAGTCTTCCGCGACTGTTGAGCTGGTTGACCTGCAAGCCTGCAGTTGAGGACCAAGATCGAATGGCCATGGAAGATGTGGCATATTATGTCGAGCGCTGGCTGGCGCTGGCTCCGTATAATCCGAAAGGCAACTGTTTCCCACGCGCATTGACACTCTATTGGTTTGCACGCCGCGCCGGCTTTCCCGTCCAGTTCCAATGTGGTGTGTTGAAGCTCAACGAAAGTCTTGATGGCCATGCGTGGTTGATGCTGGATGGGCGCGAGTTTTTCGAGCCGTCTCCGCACTGGCGCTCGTTCACTGTGACCGTCGCATTCCCCCAAGTTCCTGTACCGCTGAATAACCAACCCTCAGATTCCCCGTAGCCGTTTCTCAGTTCCTGCTCTGTTGTCACTCGTCTCGATATCGACTTCAACTTGTGATTCCCCGTAGCTTGCTACGGGGAGCTTCATTTCGTTTATTGTGAGCCGCCTCCGGCGCGATCGGCATGATGGCCGAAATGTGCCGGCCAGACCGTCTGTTCTCTTCGTCACTGCTCGCTGCTTGCCACCGGTTCCCTCGCAACTAACCCGGACTATTCATGAATACCTGCTACGT
>JACQHN010000265.1 GCA_016199015.1 Nitrospira defluvii | reverse complement strand
GGCGCCATTGAGCAGGATGCCGATTTGGTGATGTTTATCTATCGGGATGAGGTGTACAACCCGGACTCTCTCGACAAAGGGATCGCGGAAATTCTTGTCCGGAAACACCGTAGCGGGCCGATTGGAGAGCGACGTCTACTTTTCATAGATCGGTATGCAAAGTTCTCCGAACTGGATTCGATCAACCCATAAGGAGGTCGTATGCGAATTGAGGCGGATCGAACACGAAATCAAGTCATCATCATTACCAAACTCGGCAGTGTGATCACGCTTTCATGGGCCGCGGCGGCGAACCTCAGCAGCCTTTTGAACCAAGCCTCCCGCCAAGCCGAACCGCCCGCACGTCCAGGCAAGAGTTACTGTCCATCAGTCGAAAGGGACCGCCGATGACGCTGATTTTGGCGGGCTGCGGTGCCTCCTGGCGGCGCACGTGACGAATATTACCGCGGTAGGACTTAGGGTCTTAGAAGGTCTCGCAAAAGGCCGTGCATTGGCTATCGCGGCCGCAAAATCTCGCAGCCGCGACCGTGAATTGTCGATTCTGCTTCTCCTCCAGGGGGACATTCAGGCCGGCAGACCTGAACGAGGCCGGGCGGTTCGCATTGCGAGAAAATTAGGCGGCGATCTTTCAGCCTCACAAGTTCGACGTCACCTCAAAAAAATTGCGCGCAAACTCTTCAGCGCGCGCGATTCGGTCAGGCAAAATTGAGGACAATTCAGCCGAAGTTTCCAATAGGAGGAATACGTAATGTACATCAATCAGCAGGCCGTCATGGAGAAATTGATCGATCGGCACTACAAAGCTGGAGTTCCGCTGACAGAGTTGCGCGCAGGTATCAATTCGGAAGCCGTCGCAATCAGCCGGTTTCTTGAAGGCGTCTACGAAGGGAAGGAATTGGGCGATCGCATTCTTTCAGCTTACGAGCAGGGCTTGAGCTTGGCCCAGGTGAAGGGTTTGCATGCCGAACAGGCCGCCCGAAAGGCGACACACCCGAAACCTGTCACGTCCACATCATCGCACGGATTTACGATGGTCGGCGCCAATGTCGCAGCGGATGTGGATCAACGGAATCAGGAGCATCGGGAGACGCTCAACAAAAAAGCGAAATCCTTCTACGCCGAACGTAATAAGGCATCGAACGCGAAGTAATCTGAATACCCTGAAAAGAAGGAGATCTATGGCAAAAGCACTTAAGCAATCCGTAGAACAAGACGATCGGGCCTATCAGCAGCTTCGCGAGGTGGTGGCGCGACGAGCCGAAACACTGGACAAGCTGCAGACCGTTGAAGGAACGATCATCACCAAAGCCGAAGCCCTTTCGATCCTCAAACGAGTGCGAGCCACACGTGCATCCGAGTTCGTGCTGCATCTCGGCGTGTTGGCCCACGGTGAAGGTCAATTCAGTCTTTTCACATCCCACGAGAGAAGAGAGGATTTCTATTGGGCGGTCTTTGGGAACCAGGTCGAGGGGTTTGTCACGCAGCAACTTAACGTTCTTTATAGTCATTTGGGCCCAGGCCTCTCGAAGTCGGAGAAAACCCAACGGGCCGTGGAGCTTGCCAAGGAATTGGAATCATTGGAAGTAGAAGAAGAACGCCTGATTCGATCCATTGAGGCCGACGGTACGCACAACGTATTTCGGCGTGGCGATGCTAATTTGCACGCGGTGCTCGACGTGCAACCGGATGGAAGTTTCGATAGGAAGCGTGCCGCGGCCCACACTCATAACAAGTTTCTCGTCGGTGTGAATGTAAATTCACTCTGGGAAAAAGTTCAAGAGCTCAAGCTAGCATTGAAGGCGGAGAAGGGAAAACGAACCGCGATCGAGCAAGCTGCCCCGCTTAACGAACAGAAGTTTGTTGCAGCGCAGTTGGCGCATTGCGACAAAAAGATTGCCCGGATTGAAGCACAGCTAACCGACACCCGCACTCAAATTGAACCGTTGGAGAAACGTAGGAATGTCATCACGCGCCTTGCGGATCGAATCGAACAATTTGTACGGGAGCACGAGCAGCGGGAGGAAAATGCATCTCGATCCACAGGTAAGAATCTGTTGCAAGAAAAGGTGCCGGCAAAGGCGAAGGCGAGTCATTCGGCCTATGTCTCTACTGCCACCCCGGTGACCAGATGATGACGATGAGCACAACTGAATGGGAGTCATTGGGGCGTGATGGAGATCGTCACGCGTCTATCGCGCCCTGACGGCTCGGCCGGCACAGCTGGGCGGCCTTCGGGCCGTGCCAGCTGTGGGCTTTTTCGACAAGACGCATGCTAGAAAGTCGCGGGTCCTTTTTTGAACACTTTTTACCGCGGGTAGGGGGGGCGCAAAAACATGCTAGCGACAGGCCATTTTATGGGGTTATTGTTTTAAAAATCCTCCTATGATTCGATTCTGCAATCAATCGCCACCGGCTTGGGTGCCATGTCCGATCAACGCGCCGTGTCAGAGAAGTTCAGTGATGACTTCTTGGGTGGTTTCGCCAAGTCGATGAGCCGGTATGTGAACGATCAAAGTATGTTCGGTCTCAGTGCCGATCAACGTACAGATTCATAACAGCACGGATTCAAATGTCGAAGTGCAAAAAGGTCCGATGGGCGCCAATGGGTCGCAAGAGATTCAAATTTTCATTGATGCTGCGGTGAACAAAGGCTTTCATGACGGCAAATATGATGCGGCCATGAGAACCTTCGGGAATCGTCGAACTCCTGTGAGGCGCGGCTAAACGGGTGACACTCAGGCCTTTTTTTTAGCACTCGCGTACTTCTTCAAAAGATCCTGCAGCGCTTCCTCAACTACTTCATTCAATCGGCGATGTTGACGGGCGGCTAACACCTTCGCTTCGACGATGAGGTTGCCCGCGATACGCACGCCCATTTGTTGCCGGGTTGTGTCTTGTTCGTCCATGGGGTGCCACGGTAGCGAAATGGAACCAGGGTGTCAATCTGACCCACTTGACCCCACGAAGGTCCCGTGCTATCATGGGACCATACTAGCATTAAGCAAGGAGGCGATCCCGTGAAGCATGAACGCATGAAACGATTGAAGATCCAGGTTCCGAAGTCACTAAAAACCAAGCAGGACGCGCTTCGAGCGGAGGGCACCACAGCCAGCGGTTTGATTCGGCGTCTACTCAATGAGCTCTTCGGCAACAAGTCATCTAAAACGCAAAGGAGGACATAGCAATGAAAATCATGGATGCAGCGCAAGAGAATCGGGTAAGACGATTAGCCAATCGGCTGAATTATCAGGTGACGAAGTCGCGGCAGGTTATCCATATGAACAACCGCGGAAAGTATCGACTAGTGAATGATTCAAACTGGGTGGTGATGGGGGTCGATTTCGACGCCTCGCTTGATCAGATCGAAGAGTATTTGCGAAACAAAGAGAAGAGCTGGGCGAACGTCGAATATGTCGACCAGCCCGCGAAAGGGTAGAAAGGCAGGTGAGCCCGACCGGCCTGGCGCTTCACCATTCGGGCGAGGAGGATACCATGTACAATTCCGATTATGCGGTCGGCGATCGAGTAAGAATTATCAAGCCCTACGATCCGTTCAACGGGCGGATCTGTACCGTGGTGAAGGCGGACAACCTTCTCATCCGACTGGATGTTCCGCTAGAGCCTAACGGGCCGGGAGTTCAAGAACACGCCTACTATTGTTATCACGTTGAGCGGGCGTAGCGTGTAATAATCTGCCTCCTCCTCCCCATGCGAGCCCGACAGGGGAGAGAGGCCACCACTCGGGCGAGGAGATCGCGATGAAAAAGCTGACAATGCGGAGCAAAATCACGGTGCGTTGCACCACGGCCCCCTCTGATATGGGATACGGAGGCCACCCAACAGGTTGGCGCGACGGGCACGGGGAAACGATCAGCCTGCGCCGGGCCGCGAATTTCGCGCACGAGCTGAGCGGCCAGATTGGGCAGGGGACGTATCGCCTGATTGAGTATCGGCACAGGGGGCGAGTCATTGACCTGAGCGAAATCCTGGAGGCTGTGACAGAGGCTGAATATCGGCAGATGCAGCGCCGCTAGATAGATTGCCCCTCCCATGCGAGCCCGACAGGGGATGGGCGCAACCTCGGGCGAGGAGATCGCGATGAAAACGAAACAATTGATAGAGGCGTACTACGAGATCTCTATTGAGCCTCATCATGCAGGATTTGGCATGTATCAGCCTGGGGAGCATAATTATGCCCCGCAGTACGCCTGGGCAGATCTCTCCGATCTAGAGCAGGAGATGGCTGATGGAGGGAGCAATGCCTTGTTGCCGCTGGATGAGGCGTTGCACGACGCTGATTTCATCGGCGCGGGGATCGACGATATCCGCGGAAAAATTTATGGGGGCGATCCACTAAAAATATATGCGGCGCTTCGCGCGGGCGAGATCCGGTATTGCGGCGTGGAGCGAGCTGAGGTGCCTGCGGATTATTGGGATACCCGCGCATGATCCTGCCCCCCATGCGAGCCCGACAGGGGAGGGGCGCAACCTCGGGCGAGGAGGGAATCATGGACTACACGCTGTATTTTCCAGATCAGTCCAGGGGCACAATATCTGCCGAATCGGATTGTATGGCGCAAGTTCTCGCCTGGCGCATCCTGAAGACGCGCGGAAAGTGGATATTTATCTGCGATGTGCCAGAGTGAGGTAGCGAGTCTGTCAGTATGTGGCATGTTGCATCGGGAAACTGAACAACGGTTGATAGCCGACGCGAATTGGCGGAAGGAGTGTGAACATGCTCTTGCACTACTATAAAATTCGACTTCTGAACCCGGATATTCCTAGCGAGACCCGAACTTGGCTGAAGGTTGCGCCGAATCTCGAATCGGCTTGGCGCAAATTCGTCACACAACATTTTGACATTCTCAAACCAAACCCAGCAGATTATGATATCTGCTATGACCATAGCCGGTCAGTCACATCCTCACACGGGAAATAGCAATGAAACCATTCCTTGTTCCCCGTTCGGAACTCGCCTATACATTGGCCCTCTCGGAAACCCGCGTTACGGAGCTCGTGAAATCAGGCGTCCTTCCTCAACCGGAAGGGCGCGGGAAGTTCGATCTTGGCGGTTCGGTGCGGGCGTACCTCAAGCATTCCCGATCGAACACACGCGGCAACCTCTCTCAGGAACGCACGCGATTAACACGGGCCAAGGCCGACCGTGAAGAACTCAACCTCGCGGTTTGCTCGAAGGAATTGATCGAAGTTGCAACCGTCGAAAAGGTGGTGTTTGAAAAAGGCCGACAGACAAGGGACGCCCTGTTATCCCTCGCGGATCGCTTGGCGGGGATCTTGGCACCTGAAACCGATCAGGCAAAGGTCCATACGATTCTTGCGAAGGAAGTGCACCAAGCCCTAGAGGCGTTGACCTCATGACCAAGGCAGAGGCGGCTGCAATCGCAGCCATTGAACGAGCGTACCAGGACGGCTTGCAGTCGGATCAATCGCCCGGTCAAACGATACCGGCACGGAGCGACGACAACGGCGAGATCCTCCCCCCTCACGGTCCCCACCCCCGCGACCCTTGACCCCCTAGCAACCGCTTCTCACCGTAAGCAGGCCACTTTACCGGACGTAGGCGTCACCCGGCATTCAGTCTGGCTCAACTCCAATTTGCCCTTGAGGGCTTCAAGGACACGGATCAGCGTGCCGAAGGCAGGCATATAGGCCCCGCTTTCGAGGCGGGCAATCTGCGGTTGCTTCATGCCGGTCATCCGGGCGAGTTGCGATTGACTCAGCCCGCGTTGTTCGCGAAGTTGGGCCAATTCTACGGCAATCGTGACCTCTCGCTCAGCCTCAGCGAGATCCTGAGCAAAGGCCGGTTTCTTCTCAATGCGTTCTTTGATGTACTGGCGATGGGTTTTCATGGTCCTACCTCATTACTACGTCGGCATAGCGTTTTTCGGCTAGGGCAATGTCTGATTCCTTGAGCCGTTGTGTTTTCTTCTGGACGGCATGGAGGATGACAAACTGTTGCCCTACGATGGCCCCATAAAAGAACCGATACTCATTCCCGGACCATTCCGGCCGTAACTCCCAAATCTTTCCCCGCACATGCTTGGCGATGGAGGCGGGAAGCTGTGTGCCTCTCGTTTCAAGCAGGGTGATATAGGCCAAGCATTTCGCCCTGGCTTTGTCGGACTGTTTATCCAGGAAGGTTTCTATCGGGCTGTCCCCGTCACCCGTCTCATAGTAAACGACCGTCCAAGGCATGGGGGAAATATAACACTCATGTTATAGCACGTCAAATGAGCAGGCGGGCGAGGCTTGCGGCTAGGATCTCACGATGGAAACGCGGGCTGAGTAAGGCTAAGGCGTGCCACAACTGGGGACCGTTCATGCCCTCGACGAAGCGGGCCAGATGGGAGCGGTCAGGCTCCAGATGCCCATTCGGCCAAAGGCTCAAGCCGGTAGGTGTGTGGGCATCTACCGATCAGGATGCCAAGCAGGTAAATCCTACGTAATCACCCTGCTGTGAAAAGCGTTGTGAAATGAGTGGGGAAAGTGGCGCACGTCAAAGGGCGAGGCTTCGGCTTCGCCCTCTTTTTCTTTGCTCGGCTTCTACACTGTTTCTACATCGACGTTTTGCGAATCTGGCACGACATCGTAAGCCATTTATTTACTGGTGCGCCCGGCTGGAATCGAACCAGCGACCCTCAGCTTAGAAGGCTGATGCTCTATCC
>JACQHN010000277.1 GCA_016199015.1 Nitrospira defluvii | reverse complement strand
TCGACGTTGTTGTTGAAGACCTTAATTTCCATTGTCAGCTACCTTCGACCCTCTTTCACCGAAGTTTCAGAATATTCAACACTTTTTGCGACCACGAATCGAAGGGTGGAGTGTAGCATAGCGATTTCGCATCCACAAGCATTTGTTCTGCTATCGAGAATCGATCACGAATCGATACAATAAGCTGCTGATTTGGCTGCGCTTTCATGTTCTCCTCGACCATGCCAAGACATCCATCGATCACCGCATCCGCGAGACGCATCCCCATGGTGAGATCGGGATGGACCTCCGGTTTCGCCGACGCCAGTAGTCCACGCAGCAGCGGAATAATCTCGCAGGACAATTTCACAATTTCCAGAGGCGTTTCTGTGGCCGCCAACAAACTCGACGCGAGCTGAAGCGCGCGATCAGGGTGGTTGAGCGGGAGCTTGCTCGCCTGAAGCACCTGCGCATAGGCCTCGCGATCGATCTTGACCAATTCATGGAGACGCGTTCGAATCTCGGATAGACGCGTTTCGACCGCCCGGGCCCGATTCAGCTTGGCCACCATGACGCCCAAGGAGGCCGCAAATGCGGCCGAGAGGGCACCCACACTGCCACCTGTCAGACCCTGGCTCTCTGTCATGATCCCATCGACCGCCCCGGTCCTCGCCGGTAGCGCCGATTTTTCATTGAGCGGTTGCGACGCCGACAATCGCCCGAATGCCTCTCGCGACTCGGGGCTGTCCAATCGCGCTTCCAACACCTGCCGGTCGTCAAATCGGTCCAGGCGAAGCGCCTGTTGAGCCGTCGCAATCAGCGCGTGTTCTGGAACCAACCCAATGATCTCCGTCCCCGCCACGTCCACTCCACGGGCCTCTGCCTCCCGCTGCACTGCGGCAAATGCGACATGCAGCGGCGTCTCCTCATGGTTCGTGAGGTTCATCGACACTTGCACCAAGCCCAAAGTTTTTAGGTCAACCCCGATCGCTTTGACGAATGGCAGGCCCCCGCTCGACTGTCGAACGACCTTGGCAATGGCGGTGGCGACCGACAGATCGCGGCTCTTCAGATTCACGTTAAAAGCGATGAGCGGCCACCGCGCCCCCACGACCGTGGCCCCGGCCGTCTGGTGCAGGTGCTTCGGCCCGAAATCCGGCGCCCAGGCCGGATCGGTCTCCATCCTGGCCACCAGTCCTTTTAGGCCGCCCTTTCGAATCCACTCGAGGTTCTTCCGCTCGGGACGGGACGCCGCTTCCTCGTACAGAAACACCGGGATTTTGAGTTCGTTGCCGATACGCTGGCCGACCATCCGCGCCAACTGCACACAATCTTGCATGCTGACGCCGCGGATGGGCACGAAGGGCATCACATCCGTCGCACCGATGCGCAGATGCTCGCCATGGTGGCTGCGCAGGTCGATCAACTGAGACGCCACCCGCGCCATTTGGAAGGCCACCTCGGCCACGGCATAGGGCCGACCGGCAAACGTCACCACCGCGCGATGATGATCGGGATCCATCGTCTCATCCAGCAAGGCCACCCCAGGCACTGAACGGACGATGTCGACCACCGCCCGGACGATGTCGGGATTTCGGCCCTCGCTGAAATTCGGCACGCATTCGACGACTTGATTCACTCCGGTGCCTCTTCCGCTATCACCCGCATCCGATACACCGCCCTCCCCGAGGGGAGGGCGGGCATGAAAAAAGCCGGAGGCTGATGATCATGCCCTCCGGCTTTGCATAGCATGACAGCCTCGCCTGTGCGAGTCCGTTGCCGAGTGTTACTTCGTTTTTTTAACAAAGGCCTTATAGATCCGCTTGGAAGAACTCTGCTCCTCCTCCAAGCCCATCATTTCATGGCCGGTAGTCTGACACCAGGCCGGCATGTCCTTCTTGATGCCTTCATCATCCGACACGACTTCCAGCACCTGGCCGGTCGTGAGTTCCTTGATCTTCTTCGAGGTCAAAATAATCGGCATGGGGCAGAAATACCCCAGCGTATCGAGTTTCACATCAGCCTGTATCATGGAACTCCCTCAGCCCGTCTCTTATATGAACAGATTGACCGTGCCCTGTTTGGCTTCGGCCAAGTAGGTGGTCACACCGGCAAACTGGTCGATCCCGTCGATCAACGTGTCCTTTGTAATCCCCATCAAGCCCATCGTTGTCGTGCAGGCGATGAAGTGAACACCGAGGTCCAGCGCCATGTCCATCAATTCCGGCACGCCCGGCATGCGATTCTGTTTCATCACCACCTGCATCATCTTGGTGCCCAGCCCCCAAAAGTGGAACCGAGACAGTGGGAGCGTGTCGGCTCCGCCTTTATTGAGGAAGCCGAACATGCGGCGCAACCAGTCCGTGGCCGAACTGCTCGCCCCTTTTTTCCGAATCGTGTTCAATCCCCAGAACGTAAAGAAGACCGTCACCTGCATCCCCATGGCAGCGGCCCCGGTGGCAATAATAAAGGCGGCCATGGCCTTATCCAGATCGCCACTGAGGAGGACAATGGTGACACGATCCGGTTTCGACTCGCGCAACTCCGCGAGAGCAGCGGTGGACTCGATTTGTGCGGTGATCATCGGTTTCCTCACGTCTCGGAGTACGAATATCGCCTGATGACGCATCAAAATAAACTATAGTCTCCGCTTCTTTTTCTTGTCAAGAAACGGGGGACCACCGATGGCCTGCCCAGTCCGCAGCTCTTGCACCACATCGGCGGTTGCTTGACCTGCTGCAGGCCCGCCGTTATAGTCCCGTTGTCACTTACATGCCGTCCTCGCGACGCATTGCGTGCTGATGTCCTCATATATGAACACAGACCTTATCACCGAATTCAAGCCCACGAAGAGCGCCCCGCTGCTGGGATTCTGGTATCCCGTCACCACGAGCACCTCGCTGGCGGTGGGCCAGATGCACTCACAGGTGATGCTGGGACAGCCGATTCTTGTCTGCCGCGACCGCCCGGGACAGGTGGCGGCCATGCGTGATATTTGCCCCCATCGTGGCATGCCGCTCTCGTTCGGACATTTTGATGGAGAGCGTGTCGAGTGCGCCTACCATGGCTGGCAATTCGATACGGGCGGCCGCTGTCGCCACATCCCGGCGCTGATTGAGGGCTCGCCGCTCCAACCCGACAAGATCGGCATTACCTCGTACCCCTGCCAGGACCGTGACGGCTACGTCTGGGTGTTTCTCGCCGACCCGCAGCAACCGAATCAGCCTGTTCCAGAGCTTCCGCGTCTCCCCTTACCCTCCGAACCCTACCGCATGATCCAAATCTCGACGATTTTGGACTGCACCATCGACGACGGCATTGTCGGCCTCATGGATCCGGCCCATGGTCCATTCGTCCATCAAAGTTCCTGGTGGCGCACGAAGGCCAGCATGCACGACAAGGCCAAAACCTTTGAGCCGATTCCGAATGGGTTTCGTATGGTCCCCCATGCGCCTTCCAAAAACAGCGGGCCTTACAAGCTGCTGAATCTTTTTTACGGCGGGCCGCTGACGACGACCATCGACTTTGTGCTCCCCAACCAACGTTTCGAATTTGTGCAATGCGGCTCGATGTTCGTCTCCTCGCGCGCCACCGTGACGCCGATCGGTGAACAACAATGTCGCATCGATTTTACCGCCGCCTGGAACGCCTTTCGCTGGCTCCCCTTCTCCCAGCCCATATTCCGCTATTTCGCCAACATCTTCATGAAGCAGGATAAGCAAGCGATGGAGCGACAAGCCGTCGGGCTGAAGTACAAACCGTCGCTTATGCTGATCGATGACGCCGATACCCCTGCCAAGTGGTACTACAAGCTGAAGGCAGCCCATCTCGCGGCGGTGCAAACCGGCTGTCCATTGGACCATCCCCTGAAGGGTCGCGTCACGCTTCGTTGGAGAAGTTAGTCGGTTGCGGGGTCACCTGACCGGCTGGCTCATGCCGTTGTGCGGTTCGTTGAGCAGCGCCATCGCGCGACGAATCTGATCCCGGGATCCGAGGAGCGTGACCACGTCCCCCGATTGCAGACGCACCGTTTCAGACGGATTTGACTGGGTCATCTGGCTACGCGTCCAAGCAATCACAGAGGCGCCGGTCCGTGGGCGAATGGAGAGTTCTGCCAGCGACTTGCCGACCGCCGGGGCCTCGTCGTCGATACGGCAGGTTTCCACCTCCACATCGGTCAAGGTGCCCCCGCGAAGGTGATGAGCCAGTTCAGGCATTTCGCTGCGACGCAGTAAGGCATACCCCTCCCGCCGAATTTGCTCAGCTTTTCGCGCCACGAATTCCTGCGGCAAACTGTAGGTACGCAGCACCAGCGCGAAAATTTCAATCGACGTCTCAAACTCCTCCGGCACCACGTCGTCCGCGCCCAACTGGTGCAGCTCTTCCAACTCGCGCAAATAGCGCGTCCGCACGACAATGTGCACAGCCGGGTTCAATCCCTTCGCCACCTTCACCGCCCTCCGAGCCGTGAAGGGATCGGATAGCGCCACGACCAACACTTTGGCATCTTCGATTTTCATGTGCCGCAGAACGTTGGCATTCGAGCCGTCGCCATAGTAGATCGGCACGCCGTGGCGCGACTCGCGGCGGACCGTGTCGCCATCCAGATCGAGAGCCACGTGCGGGATCTCCGTTTCGCTCAGCACACGGGCAAGATTTCGACCGTTGAGCCCGTACCCCACAATAATCACATGGTCCTTGATACGGATCTGCGACCCTGCCAACTGCTCGACATGCGCCGCCGTG